>FR898471.1:2626-12735 GCA_000437515.1 Acidiphilium sp. CAG:727
GCCCGCCTGAACTCGTTACAAAATCAGTCTTTATTGCAATAATCGTCGCAACAAGTGCAACCCGCTCCGCCGCAAGTAATCTTAACGGTGTCGAGTTGGCAGTTTCTTCCGCCCACGTTATGCTCGCACGAGCATACGTCGCATTTAATCTTTTCGTTACATTTGAACATGAATTTCGTCCTCCCGACTATATTATTGCCGTTCGGACGATTTTCATACTACGGTTATTTTTCGGTTGCGATTTTTTAAGGCTTCCGTCATCTTATTCGTTTTTTCTCTGAACTCGTTGTCGTCGTAATACGCTTTTTTGAGTTCGTAACTTACCTTGCCGTCGGGCAGAATATCAACAACGCCGTAACGCGCCGCGTTTTTTTCGACGAGGTTGCCGGTACTGCCGAAATTGAGATAATACTTACCGTCGATTTCGTGAAAAGAACCCGTGTGTTCGTGTCCGAAAAGGAATATATCGCCTTTTTCGCGCATGAACATTGCCTTTATCTGCTCGTCGGTCGGAAGATATTCGGGCGGATAAAATCTTCCGCCTTTTGCAATCGGATAGTGAAAACAAACGACTTCTTTTCCGCTTGCTTCGAAACGGATTGCTTTCGGCAAACGCGCGAGATAATTTTTTGACGACGGCGACAGAACTTCGGACTGCCACCGGAACACGTCGATACGCGGATCGCCGTTATTCCACACCGACAAATCGAGCAAAACTATCGCGTCGTGATTGCCCTTGACCGCCTTTATATCTCCGCGTCTTCTGAAAACCGAAACCGTTTCTTCCGGATACGCTCCGTTACCGACTATATCGCCGAGACAGACGATTTTGTCGGGGCGCAGAGCGTCGATCTCTTTAAGAGCGGCTTCAAGCGCGAAAACGTTACTATGTATATCCGAAATTACGCAAATTCTCATCGGTTCAAGTATACCCTAATCGGGCTATAAAATCAAGCGTTTGCGGGCAAAACGCTGTCGGTGAGAAATGAAAACGGCAATTTTTGGCATTATGACGAAAACGACAAACCCGTAATATGGTAGAATCATTAAAAAGCCAAAATAGCGGCGTGGAGTTAAAAAATCAACTCCACGCCGCTATTTTTATTAAAATCAAACGTTTCGGAATTACGAAATTCTTTATCTATTTCGATACCGAGTATCTTCGTTTTTAGTTTTCTGCCGAAAGCATTGATTTTACTTTCATAAGGCGCGTAGTGGCGGCGCGTTCGTTTTCGTCGAGTTTACTTCTGATATACGCTATCGTTTCTTCGATTTGCGGAATCATTATATATTCGAGCGCGTTTACGCGGCGTTTGTTTCTTTCGATTTCGACCGACAGCATAGCCGCCGTTTTTTCGATTTCGGCGAGTTTCAGAAGGTCGCCGATAAGCGAACTTATTCTTGCGACCGAATAGTCGGCTTCGGAAGAAATTTCGGCGAAAGCGTATGGATAATCGCCGTCGTTTTCGGTTTTTTCGACCGTGATTTCCGGCACTGTAACGCCCATTACGTCGCCCGTTTCGTATTTTGCCGAAACGCCCGACGAAGGCATAGAAAACGCCTTATCGAAATCTTCCTGCGGGGCGGTGCCGCGCGCGAACGCGAACTGTCCCAGACAGTCTTTAAGTTCGGCTTCGAGTCTGGTGCGAAGCGTTTTATTCTCTTTTATTATAACGGAAAATCGACGAATCATTTCGTCGGATTTATCCTTCAAGAGTTTATGTCCGCGCGTTGCCGTGGAAAGTCTGCCTTTAAGGCGTTTTAATTCCATTCGCGTCGGATTGACGTTAAGTCTTGCCATTTTTGCCTCGTTTATTTGATTTTTGTTATGCCTGAATTTGTTTTTGACGTTAGGACAATCGACCTCTTCCGTCGGCTACGCCGCCACCTTCCCCGATAGGGAAGGCTATTTATATACACACTCCGCGAGAAACCACCCTTCCGGAAAATTCTTCGCCGCGTTCAAAATGACGGTAAACAAGTAATCTGTCATTCTTTTCGCCCGAAAACACCGATTAGTTGAGATATTTGTCGAGGAATTTTTCTTTGATACGTTTTAGTTCGGATCTCGGAAGGATTTTCATAAGTTTCCAGCCGATGTCAAGCGTTTCTTCAATAGATCTGTCGGTATTAAAACCCTGCGAAACGTATTCTTTTTCGAAATTTTCGGCAAATTTCGCATACAGTTTATCCGTAGCCGAAAGCGCGGAATCGCCGAGTATCGCCGAAAGTTCTTTGCACTCTTTACCTTTTGCGTAAGCCGAGAAAAGTTGGTTCATCGTGTCGGCATGGTCTTCCCTCGTCTTGCCGTCGCCTATACCTTTATCTTTTAATCTCGAAAGCGACGGAAGAACGTCTATCGGCGGATTTATACCCTTTTTATAAAGTTCTCTCGACAAGATAATCTGACCTTCGGTTATATATCCGGTAAGGTCGGGGATCGGGTGCGTTTTATCGTCTTCGGGCATCGTAAGTATCGGTATCTGCGTTATAGAGCCGCTTTTACCTTTTATTCTGCCAGCTCTTTCGTATATCTGAGCAAGGTCGGTATAGAGATAACCGGGATAGCCTCTTCTGCCGGGAACTTCTTTTCTCGCCGCCGAAACTTCGCGGAGCGCTTCGGCGTAGTTGGTTATATCCGTCATTATTACGAGAACGTGCATGCCCTTATCGAACGCGAGATATTCGGCGCAGGTAAGAGCCATACGCGGAGTCGCTATACGCTCGATTGCGGGGTCGTTCGCAAGGTTCGTGAACAGTACGGTTCTCTCTATCGCGCCCGTCTTTTTGAAGTCGTCCACGAAATATTGCGCTTCTTCGTAAGTTATGCCTATCGCGGCGAAAACGACCGCGAATTTTTCGTCTTTACCCCTGACTTTCGCCTGTCTTGCGATCTGCGCGGCAAGTTCGGCGTGCGGAAGTCCGCTCATCGAGAATATCGGGAGTTTCTGTCCCCTTACGAGAGTGTTAAGTCCGTCGATAGCCGAAACGCCCGTCTGAATAAATTCGTCGGGATAATCTCTCGCGGCGGGGTTAATCGGTTCGCCGTTTACGTTCATACGCTTTTCGGGTATGACAGGCGCGCCGCCGTCGCGGGGGTTGCCCATTCCGTCGAATACCCTGCCGAGCATATCTTCGGACAAATCGAGCGAAAGGCTTCTGCCTAAAAATTTGGCTTTTGAAGTCGAAATTTTAAGTCCCTGCGTGTTTTCGAAAAGTTGTACTACGGCTTTATCGTCTTTTACTTCGAGAACTTTACCTCTTCTTACGCTGCCGTCTTCCTGCGTTACTTCGACGAGTTCGTCGTACTTTACCCCTTCTACGCCCTCGACGAGCATAAGCGGGCCTACGACTTCTTTTATGGTTTTATATTCCTTATTCATCGTTTCTCCCTCCGCTTATCAAAGCGCGCATTTCGGTTTCGAGTTCGTTCGAAATTTCGTCGAACGTTCCGATAGCGCTCTCTTCGATATATTTCGCCCTGCCGATTTTTTCTTTGGCGGGAATGGCGAGTATATCGTCGAGTTCGGCGTAATTGTTTACCGCCTCTATACCCAGATCGTGGAATTTTTTGATGAGTTTCAACATTCTGTACTGCTTATCGAGCGAAGTATAGGTATCCACCTCGTGGAAAGCGTTCTGATGCAGATAGTCTTCTCTGACCATTTTCGCCGTTTCGAGCGTCATTCTGTCTTTATACGAAAGCGCGTCTACGCCGACGAGTCTTACGATTTCGTCGAGGTTGGCTTCTTCCTGCAAGACGTTCATTATAAACGCCCTCAGATTAACGAAATCCGCGCCGACTTTTTGCGAATACCATTCCGCCATACGATCGGCGTAAAGCGAATAACTTATAAGCCAGTCGATCGCGGGGAAATGTCTTTTATATGCGAGCGACGACGAAAGCCCCCAGAACACTTTTACTATTCTTAAAGTTGCCTGCGAAACGGGTTCGGACAAATCGCCGCCCGGAGGAGAAACCGCGCCGATAGCCGAAACCGATCCGACGGTATCTTCGCTGCCGAGAACTTTGACTATACCCGCCCTTTCGTAAAATTCCGCAAGGCGGGAAGAGAGATACGCGGGGTAACCTTCGTCGCCCGGCATTTCTTCGAGTCGTCCGCTCATTTCGCGAAGCGCTTCCGCCCAACGAGAAGTCGAATCTGCCATTATCGCAACGTTATAGCCCATATCTCTGAAATATTCGGCTATCGTTATACCCGTGTATATAGACGCTTCGCGCGCCGCGACGGGCATATCCGACGTATTGGCGATCAAAACCGTCCTCTTCATCAGGGGTTCGCCGGTAGCGGGGTCTTTAAGTTCGGGGAATTCGTTGAGAACGTCGGTCATTTCGTTACCGCGTTCGCCGCAGCCTACGTAGACGATTATCTGCGCGTCAGCCCACTTCGCGAGTTGGTGCTGCACGACCGTCTTGCCGCTTCCGAAAGGACCGGGAACGGCGGCGACGCCGCCGCGCGCTATCGGAAAGAGCGTATCTATAACTCTCTGACCCGTTACCATGGGCATATCGGGAGTTCGCTTTTCTTTATACGGTCTTGCCTTTCTTACAGGCCAGCGCGTGAGCATCGTAAGATCTTTCAAGCCGTTTTCGGTCTTGACCGTCGCTATCGTCTGCGTAACGTTGAATTCGCCCGCTTCTATGCTCTCTATCCGTCCGCTTACTCCGTAAGGCACGAGTATTTTATGTTCTACGATAGCGGTTTCTTTGACGTAACCTATCGGGTCGCCCGCTTCTACGTAATCGCCGACTTTTTTTACGGGAACGAAGTTCCACAACTTTTCCCTGTCGATTTTGTTTACGCGAAGCCCGCGCGTGATACGGTCGCCGTATTTTTCTACTATCGTTTCAAGGGGACGTTGAATACCGTCGTAAATTCCGCCGATAATGCCCGGCGCGAGTTCGACCGAAAGCGGTTCGCCCGTCGATACGACCTTGTCGCCGACGCCCAAGCCCGAAGTTTCTTCGTATACCTGAATGGACGCCCTGTCGCGACGAAGTTCTATTACTTCGCCGATGAGTTCGTCTTCGCCGACTTTAACGACGTCGTATACCTTGACGTCCGCCATGTTTTCGGCAACGATAAGCGGTCCGGAGACCTTGACTATTCTTCCTTCCATTTTTTATCTCACTTATTAAATATGTCCACGCCGAGAGCGCGTTCGGTCTGTTCCCGAATCTGCTTTTGCGCGTATTCGCTTTTGCCGCTGTCGCTCGGAACCGGCACTATCACGGGGTACGGCTGTTCGAGCGTTCTCTTTATCAGATCGTCCAACTCGAAAGCCACGTCGTCGGTAACGAAAATTACCTTATAACGGGTTAAAAGTTTTTTGAACGTTGCCCTTAACTTTTCGGGGTCGGTTTCGGTGTAGGTTTCTACGCCCGCCGCCCTGAACGCAAGCGCGCTTTCGCCTCTGGAAAGCATTGCCGTATCAGCCGACATATCCGTTTCTCAACCTCCCCGTTATTACTTCCGCGGGCGCGCCCGCGAGTTTACCCGAAATTACCGTTCTGTAATTTTTTATTTCGGCTCGTTTATATACCGCGTACAACAGAGCGGGAATAATACCGTCCGTTTCGTAACGCCTGCCGTCAAGCCTCTTCATCGGGTAATCGTCCGTTATCTTTTCAAATTCCGAAAGCGGGCGTTTTTCGCGTCCGGCTTTTAAGCACATATCGACGAAATCGATATACGGAGTGAATACGAACGCATCCCGCGCCTTACCCGCATCGCCCGAAAGAAGCAGTTTAAGTTTCTCTTTTTTGAGTTTTCCGCCGCTTATAAATTGCCTTTCGGCGGTTTCTCCGTCCTTGCTTCTGACGTACGCCGACACGTTGGCGCAATCGATTTCCGTTTTTATAAGGTCGCGTATTACCCCGTTGCGAATGAGTTTAAGAGCGGCGGCGTAATAGTTGCGGAGCGTTATAAGCGACAATTCCGCGCCCGCTACGTCCGGCTTCCCGGCGGCGACTTTCAATTCTTCGATAACGACTTTAAGATAATCGGGCAAGTCGCCCGCACCGTTTTTTACGTAAGCCTCGATTTCTTCGACGCAGGTAAGTCCGTCTTTTTTATACGAGCAGGCGACGCCGAGCGAAATCGTTCTTACCGCCGCGTCGCAGTTGAAAAAATCGCTCTTCAGAAAGCAATAAAATCTGACGGAATTCCCGCGTGAGTACTCGTCTAAAAACTTTTTCAGTTTAACGGTTTCTTCCTCGGCAAGTTTTTCGTATTCGTTTACGCCGTTTATTCCGACGCCATTCCCGAACGAACCGGAAGTTAAAAGTTTCAACGCGTCTTCGGGAGTTTTAGCCTCGGCAGCCGAATAAAACCTGCTCTTAGGTATTAAGTTTTTCTGCGCCGATATTGCTACCGCATTGGCGTAGGAAAGGGGTACTTTCATGTTTTTTTACCTTAAAAGTCTGGCTGCGACTTCGTTTTCGGTGCGTTCGCGGCACGATTCGACTATCGAAGCGTATGAAAAATCGCGATCGAAAATTTCGCCGCTTATGGCGAAACCGTCCCGAAGTCCGTCTGCCGTTTCGACGATCATACTTTTGTTTTTAACCGCCGCAAGCGACTCGATTTTTTCCTTTTTCGCCGGCGCGGAAGCGGACAATAATATTTTCTGCCCGTCTTCGCCGTATTTTTCGACGGCGATACTTACGAGATTTACGAATTCGTCTTCGCTTAACTTTTTAAGCCCGTCAAGCAAAAGGTCGTAAACTCTGTCGACGGCTTTACGCTTCGCGTCGAGAATAATTTTGTTTCTTTCCATTCTCGCCGCCGTCGCGCGCTTTTTGAGTATATCGTCGGCTCTTTCGTTCGCTTTTTTCTCTTCGGCTTCGCCGAGTTCGTAGGCGTTTTGCATCGCGGCGGAACGCCTCTCTTCGGCGTAAGTTTCGGCGGAAGCGATTATATTTTCCGCCTCTTCTGCCGCCGCCGTTCCGGTTTCTTTCATGACGTCGATTTTTGTTTTTTATTGCTTCCAGAACGTCGATTTTCGTATTTTCAGACATCTTTATATCCCGATTACATCATTATTCCGAGAACGAGCGCAAGAATTGCGTAGAACTCGATCATCGCGGGGAACAATACGTATTTACCGGAACCGGCGCTGTTTTTGCCTACCGCGTAAATACAAGCCGAAGCCGTAGCCCCCTGTAAAACCGCCGATGCAAGACCGGTAACGCCCATGCCGAACGCTTTCCAGAAAACAGCCCAGCCCTCGGCCGCGGCAAGCGCGACGCCTGCTTCGGGTATGTTCATAACGGCAAGAACGAAACCGTAAATACCCTGCGTTGCGGGGAGAAGCGACAAGACTATAATCTTTGAAAACTTCTTTCCGTCTTCGGCGAGAACGCCCGCAGCGGACGTACCCGTTCTCCAAAGTCCGATAGCCGAACCCGATCCGCACAGAATCATACAGATCGCCAAACCTACGATAGCAATTGCTCTTCCATCCATTTTTTTATCCTCCGAATGGTTTACTAAATTATTTGAAATATATGAATTCCCTTTGCGACCCCAAAGGAGCGAAAAGTTCGCCTTCGCCCTCGTAGAATCGTCCGAAAAATTCGACGTATTGAAGCCTCGAATCGTGTATAAACGCGCCGAGCAGGTTCATCGCCAGGTTGAACACGTTGCCGACGATTATGACGACAACGCCGCAGATAATTCCGCCCACGCCTTTGGGGAACAACATCCCTACCGCGATTGAGTTGGTGAATATAGACGCTATCTGCGCGCCTGCAAGCATCAGCCCATAAAGACGGGCGTAACTCAGAATATCCGAAGCGTAGTTTATAAGTCCGTATAAAGATCCGAAAGTTTTGGTTACCTTGCCGAAACCCTTTTCGGTTATACCCGAAGTGAGTATGCCGACCGCGAACAACGCAAGCGTAGGATAGAGCAAGTAATTCGTAATCGCCTTATCGCCCTTTATCATAAAGAATACGAGGAGTATAAAGCAGATAAGCGCGAGCGACCACACTATACCCGAAAAGATACCTTCGACGTACTGTTTACGCCTGAAACACTGCGCCGCTTTCATCAAAAGAGAAACGGCAATCTGGAAAGTCCCTATCGCCAGACACCACATAAGCGCGGACGGAACGGTAATACCCGCCAGCGTGCATTTTGCCCTTATCGGGTCGACATATTTATCGTAAAATTCCACGTAAGCGGGGATATTATGTAAGGGTTGAAATCCGAGAAAACTGTCGAACAGGGTTCCGAACGCAACGGCAAAGAAACCGCCGTACGCGAACACCCTCGCCATACGGTATATCGACGTTCCTTTACGGCTTTTCGCCGCCATTAAAAATCCGCCGATTATCATCAATACGCCGTAACCCGCGTCGCCCATTATGATACCCATAAACAGCGAGAAGAAAATACCCATTACGCAGTTCGGATCGAGAGCGCCGTACGCGGGGGCGGAGTACATATTCGTAATCGCTTCGAAATCGGACGTGGGCCGCTTATTTTTCATTAAGGTAGGCGCAAATTCGCTTCTCGGCACGACCTTGCTTTCGATATAAACCGCGCTCGCGTTGTCGCGGACAGTCTTTTCTACGCGTTCGACCGCTTCCGTCGGAACGTAAAATTCCGCA
Organism: Acidiphilium sp. CAG:727; assembly: GCA_000437515.1. Lineage (GTDB taxonomy): Bacteria > Bacillota > Clostridia > Christensenellales > Borkfalkiaceae > UBA10281. The sequence goes on from FR898471.1 coordinate 11,265, forward strand.
AGGAAAGTTTCCCGCGTTTCGCCGCAGTCCGCGCCCGCCGCCTCTTTTTCGGCGACAAATCCGAGATAATCCACGTACGTTTTAATATCCGCAGAATAACGGATTTTTTCGACGCCGCTTTCGATTATCGCTTTAAGCCGATTTTCTTTTTCGGTTTTTTCTTTTCCGAGGTCGTCTATTATTTCTTCAGCCGTTTTGTCATCGGTATACGGGCATTTCGTAAACGAATACTTCGCGAGCGTCGCGCCGACTTCTTCGGCCCGCCCTTTAAGGCACACCGCCGTAAGAACGCATTTCGATCCGTTTTCGCCCGCTATCTCGGCAACCGCGCCGTCGATTTCGTTTAAGGCCTCCGCTGCGGGCGAGGCTTTGTCGGACGATATAACGCCGACGAATACGGACGTCGATACGGTAGACGAATAAAACGAAAATTTCTCGCTTAAACACTCGTAATCGAGATACGCCTTTACGCTTTCGTCGAGTTTGGAAATTTCGGTTTTTACGACGGAATATTCGTCCGAAAGGTCGAGAATCTCTTTAATTTCTCTTTCGACCTCTCCGGCTTTCTTTCCGAAATCTATAAAATCCTTTATCCCTACCCCGAAACCGTCTTTAATCACGGGCGCGCGCTTTTTATCGCCCAATTCTTCGTAACAAAAATCGAGAAATTTAAGCGATTTACGCGCGTCTTCGTCGCTTTTGCCGATATTTTCGGCCGCTACGCTACGAGGGGCGAGAAATTCGTAGTCGGCGCATTTTTTAATCTGAGCCGCGCCGGTGGCCGACAAAACGTCGAAAAGCGCGTTTCGCTCTTTTTTAAGGGCGATAAACGACGTTATCGACATTTCAGAAATCGCCATTTTTTACCCCCTTCAACAATTCGGCGGATAAATCGGCGGCAAGTTTTTCTTTTTCGAAAATTATTTCTTTGCGCTCGGCTTCCGCGGTTTTGATTTCGGCAGCGAAAAGTTCGTCCGCTTTGGCGTTCGCCCTTAAAATTATCCCTTCGGACTTTGCGCGGGCGTTTTTTGCCGCCTCGTCTTCGATTCTCGCCTTTTCCGCGTCGGCGTTGCGACGAATCTCGTTCGCCTTTTCTTCGGCTTGCGCTTTTTTCTCTGCCGCCGCCTCTTCGGTTTCACGGATTTTTTTAATCATTTCTTCTATCATAATTTTGAAAAAAGGTCACAAGATGCGACGCACGAACGCGCCGCACACCGCGACCGACTCCACCGTATTCGATTGCCATAATTATATAAAGTCCGCAAAAAAAAGTCAACGATTTTTTGCCCTCTGTCGCATTTTTCGCTTCTTTTACATATTTTGATAAAAGGTCGCAAAACGTTTTACAAAGTTGCAATTTTATGCTAAAATGGTAACTAATTCTTATTTTTCGAATAACGGAATAGGAAAAAACGGCATATATATGCCTGTATAGCCACAGAAAATTGCGTTTGAACTCGGTCTTGCGCCG
>FR898472.1:0-6534 GCA_000437515.1 Acidiphilium sp. CAG:727
CGTCCGCCCGAAATAAAACAATGGTTGCGGAGGCGGGATTTGAACCACGCGACCTTCGGGTTATGAGCCCGACGAGCTACCAAGCTGCTCCACTCCGCGCCGCTGAATGCTTCACTATCTTACACTATAAAAAAACATTTGTCAACTAAATTTATCGAGATTTTTCAAAAAAATATTTTTTTTATTTTTCCTTACTTTTCTTGTTAAAATCCGACGTTTATGCTACAATCTAATAAAGTGGACGGGGCGTATGATTAACGATAATCTTTTTAAGAAAGGCGAAACGATAGCGGTTGCTTTATCGGGCGGAAAAGACTCCGTCGCTTTGCTGTATTCTCTGTTATCCGTTAAAGATAAACTCGGCATTTTCGTTAAGGCTGTGAACGTCGAACACGGTATCAGAGGAGAGGCATCGAAAAAAGACAGCCTGTTCGTCGCAGATTTGTGCAAACGACTTTCGGTGCCGCTGAAAACGTATTATCTCGACTGCATAAAATTTTCCGAAGAAAACGGCTACGGAATCGAAGAGGGTGCGCGAATAGCGCGTTACGAATGTTTTAACTCTGCTATCGAGGAGGGCTTTTGCGATAAAATCGCTACGGCGCATCACCTTTCCGACAGCGTAGAAACTCTTTTGTTCAATCTTTTCAGAGGCGCTTCTCTTTCGGGCGCGACGGGAATTAAGGCGGAGCGGAATAACGGCAAGATAATTCGTCCTTTTGCCGATACGCCTAAAAGCGAAATAGAAAAATACGTTGCCGATAACGGTCTTAATTTTGTCGAAGACGAAACCAACCATGAAAACGTATACTCCCGCAATTATATAAGAAACGAGATAATGCCCGTTGTTTCGGCCAGGTTTCCGGAAGCGGAAAAGTCAATCGGCAGATTTCTTAAAATCACCGAATCGGAAAACGATTTTTTAGAAGAACTCGCAAAAAAATCGCTTACGCGCGACGGCAATGCGTACTTTATTCCGATTGGCACTCCCGATTGCTTGTCTGCGAGAGCGGCGGTATTGGCGATGAAATCGCTCGGAATAGGCAAAGATTACGTCAAATTGCACGTCGACGCCGTTTTGTCGCTCAAGGATCTCGCAAACGGTTCGAAGGTAAGTTTACCGCGCAACGTATACGCCGCGCGCGAATATGATAAAATTGCGATATATAAAACCGTTGAAAAGGATATGAATTTCGAACGGCCGTTTGCGCTCGGTTATATCGACGGAATGGATGGCGAACTTACTTTCGACGAGATAAAAGCAAAAGAGAAAACGGTAAACGCCGTAAAACGTAACGGTTCACTCGTTTTCGATTTGAATAAGTTGCCGAAAAACACCGTTGTCCGGTACAGACGTCCTGGCGATTATTTCAAAAAATTCGGCGGCAACAGAAAGAAGTTGAACGATTATTTTATCGATAAGAAAATCCCTTTAAGGCTCCGCGATTCGATTCCGCTCGTCTGCGCGGGCAGCGAAGTATATATTATTTGCGGAACGGAAATTTCAGACGTTATAAAAGTAGACAAAGGTACTGAAAAAGTGGTACAATGTACCTACTTGCCGTTGTCGGTTGATAACTAAAGAACTTTAAGGAGAAAGATATGTACGAAGATATTCTTGAAAAAGTATTATTTTCAAAAGAACAACTTGCAAAACGCATAAAAGAACTTGCCGCGCAACTCGATAAAGACTACGCCGGCAAAACTCCGCTTATGGTAGCGATACTCAAAGGCAGCGTAATGTTCTTTACCGATTTGATTCGCGAAATGACGCTTCCGCTTGAAATCGATTTTATGTCTATTTCGAGTTACGGAAGCGGGGTAAAATCTTCGGGCGAGGTAAAGATGATAAAAGACCTCGACAACAAAATCGAGGGCAAAGACGTGATAATCGTCGAAGATATAGTCGATAGCGGTTATACGATGAAATATCTCACTCATTTGCTTGAAGCCCGCAACCCGTCGTCGATAAAAATATGCGCTCTTCTGGATAAACCGTCGAGAAGGGAAACGGACGTTGCGGTCGACTATAAAGGGTTTGAGGTCGGCAACGAATTCGTTGTAGGTTACGGGCTTGATTACGCTGCTCGGTATCGTAATATTCCGTTCATAGGAATATTAAAGCGTTCGGTTTACGAAAAATAAAAACAACGCCTCTGCCGCGGCAGAGGCGCTTTCCGTAAAATTTCAGATTATAGCGCGAATTTCGCTTTTGTAAGACTCCGCCGCGAGCAGAGCGTCTTTCTCGCTCGCTTCTTGAGTAAATCGGGTTTCGCCGTATAAAACGGGTTTAGCCAGACGGTTTTTGAATACGAAAGAATAGTTTACGTCTACGGGTATTACTTCGTAGCGTTTTTTCTTTAAGCATTTTTTAATTTCGGCTATAGCCATCTTTAATAGCGGAACCGTGGCGTATTCGTCTGTGTGGGCGATTTTTCTGCCCGTGACGATCAGAAATGCTTTATAATTGTTTTCTGCGCGAACTATTTTCCATACCGATGACGGTTCGTCCGGCGAAAACCCTTCGATATGAGGAGCAACGGGCATACGACTCGTGTCGACGATTTGTTCGGCGGATTGTTTTTTTGCCGGAACTTCCTTTGAGAAAGGTTGTTTTTCGTGAGAAATTACCGTACCGTCTTCGGCGTCGACGTGCGTAAATACTACTTCTTCGTCCAGATTGTCGATAGATACCTGAACGAATGAGTTATCGTCGCTTTTCGGATCACGATCGGCGTTTTCGTCTTCCGGCCGAATCGATTCCGACGTGTCCGGATTGACGATTGTCGTATCGTTCGGCGTTACTATGGCGTTTCCGTCGGGATCGGAAATAATGAGTTGTACTTCGTTCGGTTCTTCTTCATAAGTCGCTTCTGCCGTCGAAACCTGCGACTGTTTGGAAGATGGGCTTGCTGTTTGTTTCTTCAAATCTTCGACTTTGCGTTTTTCCCGCATTGCAGTCTTTGCGTTTTCAAGGGCGATAAGTCTGTTTTTTTCGGCTTGTTCGCGGCGTTTTACCGCGTCTTCGTAAGATTCTCTCGCGATGCGCAATTCTTCCAGCGCCTTGATTTCCGATTCGGTCAGATTTCTTCTGCGTTTCAGATTAAAAGTCGTTTCCTCGGCTACGCCGCGTTTATTCGTTTTTTTTTCGCTTTTATAACGGCGGTTTTGTTTGTCCAGCAGAATATTGAGTTCATTTTCTTTCTCTGCTCGTTTCGCTTTAACTGCGTCTTTTTTTATTTTGCTTTCGTTTTTGAAATATTCTATTCCGTTTTCGGTATCCGCTATTTTTTTTGCGAGTACGTCGATGCGTTTCGAGTATTCGCCGTCGATTCCGTTTGCCCCGCGATTTTTACGATTCGCGTCGGGTTCTTTGTTTTTGTTCGACGCGTTTTTGTTTTTCGAAGCGAGTTCGATTTCTTTCAGGTCTTTTTCTCGTTCGAGATAGAACGATATTTGTCTTTGCGCCTCTTCTTCCGCTTTTGCGACGTCATCGTCGATTTTAGCCAATTCATCGTCCAGAGCGAGAATTTCTTCCTTTATGGCAGTGATTTTGTCGTGCAGAGCGTGAATTTTCTTTTCTTTTCTCTTTTTACGACCTTTGGGGTTTATTATCGCAACTATTAAAAGTACTACGCAAGCAAGAGCGGATATAAAAATTAAAATAAGCTGAACCGTCGATTGCAATGAGTCAAGCGAATGTCTGAAATAGTCGACCAATTTATCGTATAAATCGCTTTTTGCAAGAAAAACTGAGTTTGTCATAACGCCTCTGTATTCGTTTTTTATATTTTAATTGAAAAAACGCTTACTGTCAACTAAATAATAATAAAGTATGAGCGGAGCCGTTTATTTATTTTATTTTTTCTGCATTTTGTGTTAAAATATACGCGTTATGAGCGAAATTCGAAATATATACGAAACGGCTGTTATAGGCGGAGGTTTTTCGGGCGCAGTTGCAGCCTGCGTTTTATCCGAAACGTTCGGCGATAAAATAGCGGTGTTGGAGCGGAATAAACGAATAGGCAAAAAGATTGCGGCTACCGGTAACGGACGGTGCAATATAACCAATTCGCGAATAGAAAAAAACCGTTATCATTCCGCGGAAGGTTCGGCATCTCTGAGCGTTCTTGAAAAATACGGTTCGGATTCTCTTTGCGACTGGATGTTGTCGGTGGGCGTACCGATATCTTTCGAGGGCGAAAAAGCCTATCCGTGTTCGCGGCAGGCCTCGTCGGTTGCGGAGGCGTTATCCGATAAATTGACTTACGAACGTACTTCCGTTTTCTACGATTACGACTGCGTATCTTTAGTGCGGCAAAAAGACGGGTTATTCGTCGCCGCCTCAAAAGACGGAAGAAAGATCGTCGCAAAACGCGTTATTTTAGCGTGCGGCGGCGCGGCGGGCAGGCAATACGGCACCGACGGATACGGATATTCTCTCGCAAAAAGTCTGGGGCATAGCGTAACGAGGATTTATCCGTCCGTCGTGCAACTGACTACCGAAAGAGAAAAAATAAAAGGACTTAAAGGAGTAAAAGTCGACGCCGTCGTAGACGCGTACGTCGGAAACGAGGTTGTCGCAAGCATAAGAGGGGACGTTTTATTTACCGATTACGGCGTAAGCGGAAACGCGATATTTTCGGTTTCTTCGTACGTCGTCGGAAAGGAAAACGCGTCGATTCGTATAAGATTTTTACCCGAATTTTCTCAAAGCGAACTGTCCGATATTCTTAAAGAAAAAATCGCGCTTTCTCCTTACGTCGGCAAAGAGAAATTGCTTCTCGGATGCGTTCACGGAAGCATAGGCAGGGTCGTTACGGCATTAACCGGAAAAATCGATTCGCCGTACGCTTATGCCGACGCGATTGCGGCAAATCTTAAAAATTTCACTCTTAAAATTAACGGAACGCTCGGACTCGATTCGGCGCAGGTCACGAGGGGCGGAGTGCGATTGGGAGAGATAAACGAAACGACTATGGAGAGTAAACTCGTAAAAGGGCTGTATATGGTCGGCGAAATTCTCGACGTTGACGGCGATTGCGGCGGTTTCAATCTTCAATGGGCGTATTCGAGCGCCCGCGCTGCGGCGGAGGATATTTTAAGCAGATGAGAATCGATAACTTACATTTACCGGTAACCGCGACAGACGAAGACGCGCTTAAATTTTCGGCAAAAAAGGCAAAAATAAAATTGTCCGACGTGAAAGCATTCAGAGTGGTAAAAAAATCGCTCGACGCGAGGGATAAAAACGATATAAAGTTTGTCTATAATACGGAAATCGACGTAAAACCGTTTGAGGAAGAGCAGGAATTTTCCATTCCCGCAAGCGATAAAAAGCATAAAATATTGGTGGTCGGTTTCGGGCCTGCGGGTATGTTTTGCGCTTTGTTTCTTGCAAGAGCGGGGTATAATCCCGTCGTTATAGAGCGAGGCAAGAGCGTCGACGAAAGGAAAAAATCGGTAAGCGAATTTACAAAATTCGGCGCGCTCGACCCGGAAAGCAACGTTCAGTTCGGAGAGGGCGGCGCCGGTACTTTTTCCGACGGCAAATTAAATACGGGGGTATCCGGAACTCTGATTAAAACCGTACTTCGCGAATTCGTAAAGCACGGCGCTCCGGCCGAAATCGTATATTCGTCCAGACCGCATATCGGCAGCGATAAGTTGCCGGAAACCGTAAAGAATATACGTCTTGAAATAGAAAGACTCGGCGGAAAAGTATTGTTCGGTAAAAAACTCGAGAAATTCGTAATAAACGGCGGGAAAATAGCGGCGGCGATTATAAACGGTGAAGAAATCCGCGTAGACGACGTCGTTCTCGCGGTAGGGCATAGCGCGAGGGATACGTTTTACGAACTTGCAAGAGAAAACGTCGCAATGGAAAGAAAACAGTTCGCTATGGGGTTTCGTATAGAACATAAACGGGAGTTTATCGACGAGGCTCAATACGGCAAAAAATTTGCGGATATTCTCCCTGCGGCCGATTATAGGTTGGCGAGCCATAAGGCAAAAAGGGGAGTGTTTACTTTTTGTATGTGTCCGGGCGGTGTCGTAATACCCTCGGCAAGCGAACCCGGCGGGGTCGTAACGAACGGTATGAGTCTTTACGCTCGCGACGGGGTAAACAGCAATTCGGCGGTACTTTGCGAAATATATCCGTCGGATTTTTACGAGGGTGTACTCGGCGGAGTTGAACTTCAGAGAGAGATAGAGCGAAAAGCATTCGTACTCGGCGGAAGCGATTATTCCGCCCCTGTACAGAAACTCGAAGATTTTTACGCAATGAAAAGAACCGATAAATTCGGTAAGGTTCTCCCGACCTACGAAAGAAATACGCCGTCCGACTTGAACGGGCTTTTCCCGCAGATCGTAACCGAAAGCATAAAAATCGGCATTTCGGATATGGAAAACAAGCTTAAAGGGTTTTCATACGGCGACGCGGTTCTGACGGGAGCGGAAACGCGCTCTTCGTCGCCTGTCAGAATTTTACGCGACGATAATATGGTTTCGCCGACCGTCTGCAATCTTTAC
>FR898472.1:6637-9702 GCA_000437515.1 Acidiphilium sp. CAG:727
AAGTGGCGGCGGTAATTGCCGAAAAATACGCAAAAAAGTCGTAAAACCTTTAATTTTATTGTAAAACTACTGTATTCTCTCTTTACAAATTCCAAAAAGTGTGCTATATAATAGGTATACGTTTGATTCGCGCGATTCGCGCCGAACGGCGATAAATTTTTCGTTTTTTCAAATTTTCAGTTTTAAGTTTTAATTTTTTATAAATTCCGGAGGGAAAATGAAAATAAAATATCTCGGACATTCCGCGTTTTTGATTCGAGGCAGAGATAAAAGCGTAGTTACCGACCCATTCGGCGACATAGGCTATTCTATGGAAAAGGTTAAAGCGGACTACTGTCTGATTTCTCATGACCATTTCGATCACGATAACGTCGAAGGGGTGGAGTGTAAAAAGATTATACGCCGGACCGAAGACGGATTTTTGGCGATAGACACTTTTCATGACCCGAATCTGGGTAAATTACGAGGTAAAAACGTTGCGTTCAAATTTTCGGTCGACGGCGTTACGATCTGTCATCTCGGCGACGTCGGAGAATATATGAGCGACGTTTTGGCCGAAGAGATCGGTAAAGTAGACGTTATGCTTATTCCCGTCGGGGGTAATTATACGATAGACGGAAAAGAAGCCGCAAATTACGTTTTGAGCACGCATCCCAAAATAGTTATTCCCATGCACTATAAAACGCCGAATCTCGATATAGACGTGGATTCGGTTGACAAATTTCTTATGGCGCTCGGTATCCCTTACGAAACCTGCGGCGAAGAAATAGAAATCGATAAGAACAATTTACCGACGGCGACGAAAATCATCGTTTTGACAGCCGGTCGGGCGTGAGGTCAATATGGTAAAAAAATACACTTGCGAGGAATTGAAGAACATCGGCATACACGATCTGAGGATTATTTTGCGCGAAGAGTTCGGCGGTATTCCCGGTATAGTCAATAAAGAAGGGCTTATCAAGCAGATTCTTTATTTGCAGGATACGGGCGCCCGACCGGTAAGAATCGTAAAGGCAGGACGTCCTCCGCTTCGCCCGCCGCACCCCGTCAAAGACGCAGAATTCGCGACGGGTATAACTTTCGCCGATCCCAAATCCGAAGAAGAAAGGGAAGAAAGGAACGAATGTAAGCCGGACGGTAATGTCTATTCCGAAACTGGAGTTTTCGAACTGAATCAAAACGAAAATTACGGTTTTTTAAGAGTGGTAAACTACGATAATTCCCCGCGCGACGTATTCGTTTCGCCGATGCTGATAAGAAAATACGGCATTCGCAACGGCGATCTGGTTCAGTGCGAGTGTTCGAAAAACGATATGAAAGCGGCTGCCGCCACGGAAATCAAATATATAAACGGCGCGACAGCCTTTCCCGGCGCGCAAAGAGTGGATTTCGACGATCTGGTTCCGAATTATCCGACTGAAAGGTATACGCTCGAAAATAAAAACCGTGAAATGGATTTGTCTATCAGGTGCATCGATTTGTTTGCGCCGATCGGAAAAGGACAGAGAGGGCTTATAGTCGCTCCTCCGAAAGCAGGGAAAACGACTTTGCTTAAAAAAATAGCGAACTCGATTTGCGAAAATTATCCTCAATCACATCTTATAACGCTACTCATCGACGAAAGACCGGAAGAGGTAACGGATATAAAAAACAGCGTCAAATGCGAAGTCGTAAGTTCGACTTTCGACGAAACGGCCGAACATCACATAAAAATTGCAGAACTTGTCCTCGCGAGGGCGAAAAGGCTGGTTGAGAACGGTCGTGACGTCGTAGTTTTGCTCGACAGTATCACGAGGCTTGCAAGGGCGTATAACGCGGTATCTCCTTCGACGGGCAAAACGTTGTCCGGAGGAATAGAAACGGGAGCGTTGCAATCTCCCAAAAAATTCTTCGGCGCCGCGAGAAATATTATCGACGGAGGAAGCCTTACTATAGTAGCGACCGTTCTGGTAGATACGGGCAGTAAAATGGACGAGGTTATTTACGAAGAATTCAAAGGCACCGGAAATATGGAACTCAGTTTGTCGAGAGGGTTGTCCGAAAAGAGAATTTTCCCGGCAATCGACCTTTACAGGTCCGGTACGAGAAAGGACGAACTTTTGCTGACTTTTTCCGAAAGAGTCTGCGCCGATTCGATCAGAAGATTGCTTGCGGACGATAAAAACGCGAGTTCGAATATGCTCGATATGATGGCGCGAACGGCAGATAACAAAGATTTCGTCGCTAAAGTGCCGGAATGGATAAAATTGGCTGCCGGGGGTTAATCCACCATGTCGACGAATTTGCCGTAAACCGCTTTAATCGCGTTATCCGCCATCCTTTCGGGGTGAAATTGTACGGCAAGTACGTTTTTGCCCGCAGAGAATGCTTCCACGGTTCCGTCCGCGCTTAAAAGTAAGGGTTTTGCGCATAACGCAAGCGGATCGCACCTTTGTTTGTGACTTGAATTTACCGACGTAAAATCAGGCGGAAAAGCGTTTGCGGATAGTAAAGTTACGCTATGATATAAATCTTTCGAATTGTCGTAATGGTTATCGATAAGCGATAGTTTGCCTCCGAAATAAACGTTCAGAACCTGCGCCCCGCGACAAACGCCGAGTATGGGCAGATTCTGTCCGACGAAATAATCGACGGCTTTAAGTTCGGCTTCGTCGCGTATTACGTTTATCCCCGACGACGGCGTGCAGCCCCCGTAAAATGCGGGGTGCAAGTCGCCTCCGCCGATCAGCAATAAACCGCCGTAAGCCGATAAATCGTCGGGCGCGAAAGCGCAGGTAAAGCGAGCGTTTACAAGACGCAACGCTCTTATATACGTCGCGGGCGGATTGCTTGAAAATACCAAAATTTTTTTCTTCACGATACATTATATTGTTGAATCGCGAGATAGGTTACGCATGAAAAGAATAGGAATGGTAGTTGCGCTCCAAAAAGAAATTTTACCGCTTTTGGAGAGGTTGAACGTTAAAATAAGAAAATCCTGCGTCGGAAAGTTTTCCGTCGCAGAATTCGATATGGGCGGTAAAGAAGTCGTTTGCGTAAACAGCGGGGTCGGAGAGATAAGAGCC
>FR898473.1 GCA_000437515.1 Acidiphilium sp. CAG:727
TAATGTTACACTTGCGATGACAATATGCGTGAAAGAGCGACGAATTCGGCGGTCGACAGGGTTTCGCCGCGGGCGGTTTTATCGCCCTTTACCGCGATAACCGCTTCTTCGGCTTTTTCGCGGCTTAAACCGAAACTCTGCATTAAGTTATTTACGAGCGTTTTTCTGCGCGACGAAAACGCGCTTCTTACGACGCTGCGGAAAGCCTTCGCATTTACGCCCGCAAATTTATTCCGATCGATTTTTATAACCGCCACCGCCGAATCGACGTTCGGCGCGGGGTAAAACATATCGCGCGGAATACGCATTACTTTTTCGGCGTTGCCGATAACGTCTATCGCCAAAGTCAACGCTCCGTAATCGGCGGTAGACGGCTTGGCGCACATGCGGTCGGCGACTTCTTCCTGCACGGTTACGGCAATAATATCGACCTTATCGCTCTCTTCTAAAAACTTCATTAAAATAGGCGTCGTTATATAATAAGGCAGATTTGCCACGATAGAAAATCTGCCGCCTGCGATATCCTCTATCTCGGCGGTAGGTATTTTCATTACGTCTTTATAGACGATTTCTACGTTTTTCGCGTCCTTTAAGGTTTCGGCTAAAACGGGCTGCAATTTTTTGTCGATTTCAAACCCGATTACTCTCTTTACCTTTTTTGAAAGAGCGGAAGTTAAAGTACCCGCGCCGACTCCTATTTCGACGACGGTATCGTTTTCGCCGACGCCCGTTTTATCGACGAGCGCGGAAAGCAGATTTTCGTCGGTAAGAAAGTTCTGACCGTATCTTTTTTCGAAACGAAAACCGTTTTTTCTCAATACTTCTCTGACTTGCATTACTTTATAAATTCTCTGATTTTAAGCGGAACGCCCGTTTCTTCGGCTATCTTTTTGCAAAGCGCGATATTCTCTTCGCCTATACAGTCCACTATTGAAAAATTGGTAGACAAGCCCTTTTTTCTGCACTCTTTTGCAAAATCTATCAAAGCCGCGAAAGCGTCTTCGCCGAAAACGGGACGGCACACGTCATAATATTCTTCTTTACTGCCCGCATTAAGGCTTACGTTTACCTTATCTACGCCCTCGGCGAGTTCGTCGACGATATTTCTGCCGTTTATCAGGTTGCCCTGCCCGTTGGTGTTGAGTCTGACGATATAACCGCGTTTTTTTAGTTCTTTGCCGATCTCGACGAGTTCTTTAATTCTGAAAGTCGGTTCGCCGTAACCGCAGAACACGACTTCGTTATAGTTTTTGTCGGGAAGCGACGCTATAACTTCTTCGGCGGTCGGTTCTTTTGAAAGCCAAAGGTCGTTGCCGTAATAATTCGGGTTGACCGCGCGCACGCAAAAGCGGCAGTCGTTACTGCACCGATTTGTAAGATTGATATAAAGATTTCCGTCTAATTCGTAACAATAAACGTCCATAAGTCAAACTCCGAATAATCTCTTCGCGTTTTCGCGTATATACTTTGCGGTAAATTCTTCGTCTTCGTTTTTCACGGCGGCTATTTTTTTAAGAACGTATTTAACGTTTTCGGGTTTATTCACCGTCCCCCGGTAAGGTTCGGGCGTGAGATAGGGGCAGTCGGTTTCGGTTAAAATTCTGTCCGTCGGAACGGCGTTGATAACCTCTTCTTTTTTTGCGTTTCTGAAAGTAATCACGCCGCCGAACGAAAAATACCCGCCCAAATCCGCTATTTCTTTCACGCTTTCCGCGCTGCCGGCGTAGCAGTGAAGCAAAAAGCCGCGTTTTATAACCGATTTATGTTTTTTAAGAAAATCTACGGTTTTCCGATGCGCTTCGCGGGAATGTACGACGAAAGGTTTACCGAGATCGTCCGCAATCTCGACTTGCCTTTCGAACGCCCTCGTCTGCTCTTCTTCGGTGGATTTATTCCAATAAAAGTCGTACCCCGTTTCGCCTATCGCAACGCATTTATCGCGTTTCGCCAATCCGATAAAAATCTTTTCGGCGTCTTTATCGAAAGTTTTCGCCTCGTCGGGGTGAACGCCCGCCGAAAAATAAACGCAATCGTACTTTTCGGCTTGCCCCGCCGATTTTACGGACGAAGGAATATCGAAACCGCTGTTTATCATAAATTCGCCGCCGCTTTTCAGAAAACTTTCTACGATTTCGTCTTCGGTTCCGTCGTATTTATTATCGCAAAGGTGCGAGTGTACGTCGACTAAAATCATCTTACGGTCGCCCCGTCGGGAATACCCTCTTCGGGCGAAACGATTTTGACTTTGCCGTCCGCTTCGGCGCAAAGCACCATACCTTTGCTTTCTACTCCGCAGAGTTTTGCGGGTTTAAGGTTGGCGACCAGAACGACCGTTTTACCGACCAGTTCTTCGGTTTTATAGTATTCGGCTATACCGCTTGCGACGGTTCTTACTTCGCTGCCGACTTTAAGAGTAAGTTTCAAAAGTTTTTTTGACTTTTCGATCTTTTCGCAAGCCGTAACGAGCGCGGTTTTAAGCGATATTTTGGCAAAATCGTCGATAGTAATTTCGGGTTTTTCTTCCGCTGCCGGCTCTTTCGGCAGATATTTTCGCTTTATCTCTTCCGCTGCTTTCAAAACGTCTTCGGTTTCTCTTCTCGCGAACAGAATTTCGGGGTTTTCGCATACCTTCGTGCCGTCGGCGTAAAGTCCGAATCTGCCCATTTCTTTATAGTCGCGGAAAGGCGCGTTGAGTTGTTTGAGTATCTTATCCGCGCTTTCGGGCATTACGGGTTCTATAAGCGAAGTGGCGATGACGATCGTTTCGGTAAGATTGTAAAGCACTTCTTTAAGTCGCGGTTTCGTTTCGTCGCTCTTCGCGAGTACCCACGGAGCCGTTTCGTCGATATACTTATTCGCGCGGCGCAGAAGCGTTAAAATTTCTTCCGTCGCGTCGGCGAGTTTTTGTTCGTCCATTAACTTAGCGACTTTTTCGTACGCCGAGGTCGCCGCCGAAATAAGTTCGTCGTCTACCGCTTCTTTTACGCCGCTTCTTTCGACTACCCCGCCGAAGTATTTATTGCTCATGGCGACGGTACGCTTTACGAGATTGCCGTAAACGTTGGCGAGTTCGGCGTTTAATCTGTCGTTCATCATCGTCCAGGAAATAAGCCCGTCGTTATCGAACGGAACGGAAGCGCAAACGTAGTACCTTACGGAATCAACCCCGAAAACGCTTGCCAGATCGTCGGCGTAAAGCACGTTACCTTTCGACTTCGACATCTTGTCGCCGTCCTGCAAAAGCCACGGATGCCCGTAAATTCTCTCGGGCAACGGAAGCCCCAGAGCCATAAGGAAAATCGGCCAGTATATAACGTGGAAGCGGATAATGTCCTTGCCCACCACGTGCAAATCGGCAGGCCAGTATTTTTTGAAAGTTTCGCTGCTGTTTCCGTCGGCGTCGTAGCCGATACCCGTTATATAATTCGCCAGAGCGTCGAGCCAGACGTAAACGACGTGTTTATCGTCGAAATCGACGGGGACGCCCCATCTGAACGACGTACGCGACACGCATAAATCCTGTAACCCGGGAAGAAGAAAATTATTCATCATCTCGTTCTTTCTCGAAACGGGAGCGATGAAATCCGGGTGCGAATTTATATAGTCGATAAGTTTGGGAGCGTACTTACTCATTCTGAAGAAATACGCTTCTTCGTGAGCCTTTTCGACGGGTCTTCCGCAGTCGGGGCATTTGCCGTCTTTCAATTGACTTTCCGTCCAGAACGACTCGCAAGGTTTACAATACCACCCCTCGTAAGCGCCTTTATATATATCGCCCTGATTATAAAACTTTCTGAATATCTTCTGAATTTGTTTTTCGTGATAATCGTCGGTAGTACGGATAAATTTATCGTAGGAAATATTCATAAGGTCGAGTACGTCCTTAATCTCCCCCGCAACCTCGTCTACGAATCGTCCGGGAGTTTTACCCGCAAGGCGAGCCTTGTCTTCTATCTTCTGACCGTGTTCGTCCGTTCCCGTCTGAAAAAACACGTCGTAACCCTGACGGCGTTTGAATCTTGCGAGAGCGTCGGTCATAATCGCTTCGTAGGTGTTGCCGATATGCGGCTTGGACGAAGTGTAAGCGATTGCCGTCGTAACGTAAAATTTATCCTGCATAAAACTCTCCGCGCCCGCAATTTTCCGAATTTACGGGCAAACATAATAATACGAGTTTAGTATACTATATTCCGCGAGAAAAGTAAAACGTAAAGCCGCATAAAAAAAGAACTTTATGAATAAAGTTCTACTATGAATCTGATTTTTCTGGCGGTTTTTATACTTTCTTGCGTGGTGCTGACGATAAACGACCCGAACGCGGTGTTATCGTCGCTGACGGTCGGGGCGAATAAAGCGGTTACCTTGTCGCTGTCGCTCGTCGCGATTTTCATAGTATGGTCGGGCGCGTTGCAAGTCGCCGAAAAATCGGGAATATGCGCCAAAATAGCAAAACTTCTCCGCCCTGCAATTCGGTTTTTGTTCGGCAAAACCGACGAAGAAACCGAAAACTTAATAGCCGTAAATATGAGCGCGAACATGCTAGGAATGGGCGGAATAGCGACTCCGCCCGCGATAAAAGCGACCGGTCTTATGAATGAAAAAGGTAACTACGACGGCGCGGCTACGCTGTTTATCGTTGCGGCGACGAGCGTACAACTTTTGCCATCTACCGTGCTTTCGCTTCGGCAGTCGCTCGGAAGCGAAGCCCCCGCGAACATTTTATTGCCGACTATACTTTCGACCGCCCTTTCTTCGATTTTCGGGATTGCCGTTATGAAATTGACCACGATAAGGAGAAAAAAGAAATGAAGTACGCCGCTCTCGTTATTCCGATTATTTTTATAGCGTTATTCGTATACGCGGCGATCAAAAAAGTAAAAGTTTACGACGAATTTTGCGTCGGCGCGGCGACTGCGCTTAAAACGGTATACGGAATATTCCCCTACGTCGCGACCGTCGTTTTAATGACGGAATTATTCAAGGCGAGCGGACTGTCGGACAAACTTATAACTTTTTTATCTCCCTTTTTCAAATTTTTGGGCGTTCCGAAAGAAATCACTCCGTTAGTGCTTATGAAGCCGTTTTCGGGCAGCGGAAGTTTATCGGTTTTAGGCGATATTCTGCAAAAATACGGCGCGGATTCTTATGTCGGCAGATGCGCGTGTTCGGTATTCGGTTCGACCGAAACCGTATTTTACGTTTCGGCGGTTTACTATTCTACCTCAAAAGTAAAAAAGACGGCGAAACCGATAATAATATCGCTTTCGTCGTCTTTGGTCGCAATTATAATCGCCTGCCTGTTATGCAGGGTTATGTAACCGTTAATTTTTATTCAAACCGAAAATTCTAGTTTGTAAAACTTCTTTCCAATAAGTTTCCCGCCCGATTATGTATTCGTTGCCGAGATTCATATTGCATACTTCTAAAATCGAATATTTGAAGTTGTACTTATAGTCTTCTCCGTTTTGTTTCAAGAGTTCTTTCAGTTCGACGTTTCCGCCGTAGCCGTCGGCAGCATAATTTGACCATCTTTGCCATATACATTCGTCGCCGTATGCACTTCCGACATACATTTTACCTGTCTTTTTATCCGCAATAAGATATATTCCTTTTACGTTTGACAACGCCGATTTCCATGACGGTATCTGTTCGTTCACTATCGCTTTAAGCGTTTCGTAATCGATATTTACCTCGTCAAATCCGGCAAAATCGTTAATCGTGGCTTTTCTTTCGCTTATTGACAAAATACACGCTTCGCGAGGCGCAACGTATTTATCGTTTTCGGAAACCAATTCCAAATTAGGATACGACGCTCTGAAATACTTCCGATAATACACAAACGCTCTTCCGATAAGGTCTGCCTGTATATCGAGAAGTTTCGTCTGATATTTCCACCCAGTCCACCCGTCTTCTTTACATATTGCGACGGGCTTATTCGACAAAATCTCATACACGCCGCCGAAAAGCCACTTGTTTTTATCGTAGTAAATAAGCGAAATGACGTATTTACGCGAAAAATTTTTATTCGTCTGACATTCCTGCCATTCTTTGAATGCTCCGATTAAAAACTTTTTATAAGGTTTTAATTTGTCTATCGGGTCGGTCGCAAAGTGTACTTTGTAATCGCAGAAATCGCTTTCGGCGATTCCTAAGAAATCAATTAGTTTTATCATAAAGTATTATCCGCGATTATCAGTCGTCGACGTCGAGATTTTCGATGAAGGTATCTTTCGGTACGGGTTTACTGTCGCCGTGCTTTACGAAAAGCATGGTTACGAACGCAATCGCCACGAAGATAGTCGCGTAATAGAAGAGCGGACGCATGCTTCCGAACAAATCCATGACGGCGCCCGACAAAATAGGCGTTACGATCTGCGCCGCCATACTCGCGGTATAATAGTAACCCGTAAATTTACCGACGTTACCGCCGCTTGCGAGTTCGACTACCATCGGGAAGGAATTGACGTTTATGGTCGCCCAGCCTATACCCGCAAGAGCGAACAATACGTCGAGGAGTATAACCGACGAGTTGGCGTTTATGAACGTCGCCCCGAAGAACGCCGACGCGAGCAGGCCGACGCCTATTAAAATACTCTTTTTTCTGCCGATTTTCTGCGCCAAAAATCCTACGGGAACGTAAGAAATTATAGCCGCCGCCTGCGCTATTAAAAGCGTGGTGTTATAGTCTTTATGGAGTACGTTCGTCGCGTAAAGCGAATATTTAGACGTAACCGCGTTATACCCTATATACCACAGCGCGACCGAAGCGAGAATAAGTATTAAACTTACGAATTCCGACTTGGTAAGTTTTCTGTTGCCTTCGTCCGCCTTTTCTTCTTCGGCGGTTTCGAGCCCGTACTTTACGGTGTCCTGCCGCATTTCTTCTGCCCATTCGGGTTCTCTGACCTTCCAGATAAACGCGAGCAAGCCGACTATCATAAGCGCGCATACCGCGCCGATAAAGCCGGTATAAGACATAAGTTGATTGAACGTCTTACCCGTTTTGAACACTATGCCGAGTACGAGTACTAACATTCCGCCCGCCGTACCCATAAGATTTATAATCGCGTTACCCTGCGAACGGAGCGGTTTTACCGTAACGTCGGGCATAAGCGCGACCGCCGGAGATCGGAACGTCGCCATGGCGATAAGCGTTAAAAGCAGCAACAACCCGAACAAAACGAGCGGTACGGGGTTCGACGTAGTCTGCTTCCAGGCGTATTTATTCAGAGCGGGGTTTACGAGATTCGTATACGCGTTTTTGACGTACGATTTATCTACGATATTACCTTCTTCGTCTTTATATACGGTGGTTTTGCCGTTCTGTTCGACCTTCAACTCAAAATACTTTCCGCCGCGATAGCCGTAGACGGTTTCCCGCGCGGCGTGGTCTTTAAGATATTCTTCGTTGATACCCGTATACCACTCTTTGACCTCCGTTTTCTGATCGTCGGTAAGTTCGTCGTAATTTTTATTGAAAACGACGTTTGCGGCGTAATCTTTTATTTTTAATTCTTTCGGAACAGACGTATTCGTGAACGCGCCGTATTCGGCGTTGGTTATAGAATAGTTATCTTCGAAAAGTTGAGAATAAAATTCTCCGCCGTCTTTTACGTTGAGTTTCGCAAGTTGAGCGTTATCCGAAAAAGTAAGGCAGAAAAACGAGCAAGCCGCGACTATCGTGCCGAGCACTACGTAAGGAGTTCTCCTGCCGAATTTCGATTTGGTTTTATCTGACAACGCGCCGAAAAGCGGCAGCATAAACAACGCTATTATATTATCGAGCGACATTATTACGCCCGAAAGCGTCTGATTAAGACCGAATTTGTTGACGAGCATCATCGGAACGATACTGTCGTACGCCTGCCAGAACGCGCATATCAGAAAGAACGCGAATCCGACGAAAATAGTCTTTTTATAGTTGAGTTTCATCATTTTTCCTTTGGCGTTATATTTTTTTGTTTATAGCCTGCGGGCAACCGCCCTTCCGGAGCATTCTTCGGCTTCGCCCCGGAATGACGCGGTCGCGAGATACTAAGATACTATTTTACGGGCAGATACAACAGGCGGTGGCAGGATTCGCACTCGACTATCTCGCCGCCTTTGAGTTGCCTTTGCTGCGCGTCGGGAAGATCTTTTCCGCAAGCGCAATAAATTCCGCTCTTGCCGAGTTCGGTAGCCTTATTGAGTACGGGGAAAATACGATCCTTTCTCTTTTGTTTATATTTTTCCATGACGTCTTCCGGAATTTGCTTTTCTATCGCCGCAAGTTCCTTTCTGATACCGTCGATTTCGTCTTTTTTAGAGTCTTTCAAAGCGTTATACTTGGGCATGTATTCTTCGTACTGCTCTTTCATCGCCTTATTTTCGGCTTTGATTTTGGAAAACTCTTTCAGAACGCCCTTTATATCGCCGGCTACCGCTTCGATAGCCGCCGCAAGCGATTCGATTTCGGAAGACAGGGCCTGCGCTTTCTTCTTGATATATACGACCTGATCGAGATCGTCGCCGACTTCGAGACCGTCGTATTCTTTGATTTCCTCTTCTAACTTCGCGTAGGTGGAGTTGAGCGACGCGTATTTCGCGACGAGTTCTTCCGCCCTTTTATCGAGCGCGGATATCTGCTCGTTTACGCTCTTCAAAAACGTCTGCGCCGCGTGGGCTTTCTTTCTCTCTTCGCTTTTTGCGAGTTCGAGTTCGATGTCGCGGAGTTTCTTGTCTACTTCCTGATAAGCCAATATTTTATCCAACATAATTTTCTCCTTTCCTTCGCTCAGGCAAATCTGCCGTCGCAAAAGAAATATATTTCTTTATTTTTAAGCGTTTCACGCGCGTAGTCCGCAAAACGCTTCACTCCGAGATTTTCGGAGGCGTAGTGCGTGCAATTTATGACGGAAAGTCCGTTTTCGATTGCTTTTAATAAAACGTGGTGCGGAATATCCGCAGAAACGACCATATCCGCATTACGTTTAAGCGCCTCTTCGACCTCGGCTTCGCCAAGCCCCGCGCCGCAAAACGACGCGATTAAGCGTATTTTTTCGGTTTTATCGCCGTAAAGCGAACCTTTATCCGTTCCGAAAACGGTTTTATATCTTTCGAATATCCCATTAGCGGTATCGTCGGTTTCGGACAGTCTGCCGTAGCCGACGTTTTCGCCCAGCGGGGTTAAAATTTCGGTGATTTTTCCGCCGAGCCCTTCGGCAAGGCAATAATCGACGCCCGTTTTCGCGCAATCGAGATTAAGGTGCATAGAGATAACCGCTACGTTATTCTTTACGCAGTTATACAACGCAGAATTTTCAGAAATCGACTTCAAGGGGTTATATATCGCGGGGTGATGAGTAACGATGAGATTAACTCCCTTTTCAATCGCCGCTTTGACGCTTTCGCCCGTAAGATCGAGACAGAAAAGTATTTTTTCGATATCGCCCGTATTGCCGACGATTATTCCGCTGTTGTCATAGCCGTTTTCGAGAGCGACAAGTTTATCGGACAGTTCGATCGGCGCGTATTCGCATAATTTTTCAAAAACTTCACGGTAATTCATTGTATTATTTTTTCTAATTCGGTTATCCGTTTTTCGATTTCTTTCCGAGAGGTTTCGGAAGCCTTTTCTTTCGCTTCTTTAAGTTCGTCTATTCTGGAATTTACGAGCGCGATGAAATCTTCGCTTTTTTCGATTAAATTATCCCTGCCGTATATGTAGTCGTCGGCGGTATAAGTTTCGTTACCGCCTTTTTTTGCGAGAATCACGTCGTAAAACTTGCCGTCGCGGAAGGTATAATCGCGTAAAATCTCATAGCCGAGAGAAACGAGATCTCTTCTTACCCGTTGTGAATTTTTCATGGGTTGCAAGACGAGATATTCGGGAAGCCTCCCCGCCGCCGCAGCCAAAATATCCGAGATCGTATCCCCGCCCATGCCGGCAATTAACGCGCAATCGCAATTCCCGACGTTTTCGAACCCGTCGGACACGACCGCGGTATACTTATCGGGAAAAGTTTCCCGCAGCAACGTTTCGGCTTTTTTAAGACATTCCGCCGAGATGTCCGACGCGATTACCCTGTCGCACTTACGATTTTTCAGCATTTCGTACGCAATATATCCGTGATCGCAACCTACGTCGGCGAAAACCTTGCAATCGGGAATAAGCGATAACAGCGTTTCAAATCTTTTAGACATCTATAAACTCTTTCAGCCTCTTGCTTCTGGTGGGATGACGCAGTTTGCGTAACGCTTTCGCTTCTATCTGACGAATACGTTCACGCGTAACGTTAAATTCTTTACCGACTTCTTCGAGAGTTCTCGGTTTGCCGTCGTCAAGACCGTAGCGAAGTCTTAAAACTTTTTCTTCTCTGGGGGTAAGCGTATCTAAAATTTCGAGAAGTTGCTCTTTAAGAAGATTGCTCGCTACGACGTCGGTCGGAGCAAGAGCCTGTTCGTCTTCGATAAAATCGCCGAGGTGGCTGTCTTCCTCTTCGCCGATAGGCGTTTCGAGAGAAACGGGATCCTGCGAAATTTTCTGAATCTCGACTACCCTTTGTTCGGGAATACCCATTTCTTTGGCGATTTCTTCGGGCGTCGGTTCTCTGCCGTATTGCTGTAAAAGCAATCTTTGTACCCTTACGACCTTATTGATCGTTTCTACCATATGAACGGGAATTCTTATCGTCCTTGCCTGGTCGGCTATCGCGCGGGTTATCGCCTGACGAATCCACCACGTGGCGTAAGTCGAAAACTTGAAACCTTTCTGATAGTCGAATTTTTCGACCGCCTTCATAAGACCTAAATTGCCTTCCTGAATAAGGTCGAGAAACTGCATGCCCCTGCCTACGTATCTTTTGGCGATAGACACGACAAGACGAAGGTTCGCGACGGAAAGTTCTCTTTTCGCGCTTTCGTCGCCGTCCATCATCTTTCTCGCGAGTTCGATTTCGTCGTCGGCGGAAAGAAGGGGTACTTTGCCGATATCTTTGAGATACATCTTGACGGGGTCGTCCATGCTTATCTCTTTAAGAAGTTGGTCGTAAAGTTCCTTATCTTTTTCGTAATCGTCGACGATTTTTATGCCGTTTTCTTCAAGAGTCTTATAAATCTCTTCCATTTGCGTCGAATCGATATCTATCTTTTCGAGTTTATCGCAAAGGGTATCAGAGCCGATACTGCCCTTGGGTTTATAGGTGTTGACGAAATCCGTTTTTAATTGTTCTAATTGTTCTTCGGTAATGCTCATTTATTTATCCTCCGCCGTTTGATTCGGTTATCTTCGACTGACCGACGAAAGTTTCGCCGTCAAGTCTGATATGGCAAGTAAAAGTTGTTTTCGTTTTTCGGTATCCGTTTCGCCCGCGAATATCGCGTTAAGTTCTTTAAGTTCGTTTTCGAGCGTTTCTTTTTTAAGCGAGTTTACGCAGTCGATAAAATACCTTATCTCGCCGCGCGTACCGAACACGCTGTCGCCCGCAGAAAGTACGGCGTTATATTCGACGAGTTCGTCGCCGGCAAATTCACCCGACAATTCGGACGGAAACACTTCTTTACCCGCTTCGCGGTACGACGCGAGTATATCCCACAGTTTTCGGTGAACCGGCGACATATCGAAGCCGTCCAAACTTACGCCGACCGAGTACGGTTTATTGAAGAGCATCGCGCAGAGCGCGAATCTCGCCGCGGTCGCGTCGCGGGTTTCGGGCGTTTTTTGCTCTGCCGCGGGTTCGGTCGGTTTTTGTTCGCCGCCCTCGATTTTATAGAGATCTCTGCTTAAAGACTCGTAAGTCGTACCCGTGGTTTTACCGAGTTTACGCAGCAAATCTTCTTTTTCGCTGCTCAAATCGACTTTCGCGATTACTTTCAAGGCTTCTTCTATATACTTGCGTCTGCCGACGGTATCCCTTAAATCGTATTCTTTTTTAAGGTTATAAAGTTTGAAATCCACGAGCGGAATGCTCTGCTTCAACAGGTTGCCGTAGGCTTCCGCGCCGAATTTCTTTATTACGTCGTCGGGGTCTAACCCTTCGGGCAATCTTACCACCCTTACGGTCAAACCTTCGTTGGCGAGTATATCGAGTCCCCTTACGGTCGCTTTCTGCCCTGCGCCGTCGCCGTCGTAACTTATAAACACGGTGTCGGCGTAACGCTTTAACATTCTCGCCTGTTCTACCGTAAGCGACGTTCCCATAGAAGCGACTACGTTTCTGAAACCGCCCGCGTAGACGGAGATTACATCCATATATCCTTCGACCATGATAATGCTCGATATGCCGTGCAGGTTCTTTTCTTTTTTAAGGTTATTTATATTGTAAAGCGTTCTGTTTTTTATAAACAGTTCGGTTTCTTTGGTGTTTTTATACTTTGCGAAATTCGGTTTCTTTTCAAGCAGCCTGCCGCCGAAAGCGATGACGTTGCCGAGATTGTTTATTATCGGAATAATCAGCCTTCCGCAGAGCGAATCGTACACGAACGATTTACCATCGTCTTTTTGCTTTAACTGGCACACTCCGCACTTTATCATCTCTTCTTCGGTAAAACCTTTAGATTTAAGGTAATTAGGAAGAGAAAACATATCGAGCGACGCGCCGAGCCCGAACGCCGTGGCGACTTTTCTGTCGATTTGTCTGCTTTTGAGATATTCGCGGTGAGCGTCGGCTTGTCCGTTACGGAGATTATCGACGTAGAAAAGAGCGGTCGTCTTCATAAGCGACAACATTCTCTCTCTGTCCGAGCGGTCTTTTGCAATCTGCTTTACGTCTCTGTCGTCGTCGGGAAGCGCAAGCCCCGCCCTTTCGGCAAGATATTTTACCGCGCCGACGTAATCGAGATTTTCCATGGTTTCGACGAAGGTTATTACGTCTCCGCCGCGACCGCAACCGAAGCACTTAAAAAACTGCCCCGCCGAATTGACCGTAAACGACGGCGTTTTTTCGGAATGACCCGGCAGCGGACAACACGCCCAGTAATTGACGTTGCCGCGTTTTTGCAATACGCAATATTTGCCTACTACGTCCACTATGTCGTTTTTGGCTTTGAGTTCGCTTATGAATTTTTCGTCGAACGCCATTATCCGCTCACCTCCTTGCGGTTCGTTTTTTTTGAATATATACTCCGTATAATGCCGGACGAGAATAATACGCTATCTTAAAAGGAAATTCTTCGGGACGAAGATTTCTTCGAACGCGTAGACCGCGTAACGATCGGTCATACTCGAAATATAGTCCGACACGACCGTATCGTCGTCGCACGAATCGAGTTCCTTTTTATAAAAATCGGGCAACTTATCTTTATTTGCTTTATAGTAGGCGTACATAAGTTCTATCATGTGTTCCGCTCTGCCCTCTTCGGCTTTGGCGGCAGACCCGATATATACTTTTTCGAACATGAAGTCGCGAAGTTCTTCCGCCGCTTCGTCGATGTCTTTGCCGAGCGTGATTTCGCTTCTTCCGAGGCTGCTTTCGTAAACCGACAAAATCATCGAATTTATTCTTTCGCGGGTACTCTTGCCGAGAAGTTTTTTGGTATTTTCGGGCAAATCGTTTTCGGTGATTATCCCGGCGCGTATGGCGTCGTCGATGTCGTGATTAAGGTACGCTATGCGATCGGAAAACGAAACCACTTTACCCTCGCAAGTATGCGGATGCCCCGATTTTTTATGTTCGACTATACCGTCGCGCACTTCGTAGGTAAGGTTAAGCCCTTCGCCGTCGTTTTCGAGTTTTTCGACTACCCTTAAAGACTGAACGTTATGCTCGAAACCGTGTGGATTAAGTCTGTTTAAGACTCTTTCTCCCGAATGACCGAAAGGCGTATGACCGAGGTCGTGCCCGAGAGCAATGGCTTCCGACAAATCTTCGTTCAAAGACAGACACCTCGAAATGGAACGCGCTATCTGCGCCACGTCGAGAGTGTGCGTAAGCCGCGTCATATAGTGATCGCCTTCGGGCGAAAAGAAAACCTGCGTTTTGTTCTTCAGCCTGCGGAAAGCTTTGGAATAAATTATCCTGTCTCTGTCGCGCTGAAATTCGGTGCGCATAGGGCACGGTTCTTCTTCCCTCGCTCTGCCTTTCGTATTTTCGGAAAAACATGCGAAAGCCGAAAAACACGCGCGCTCTTTTTCGTACGTTTTTTGTTTTGCGTCGAACAAAATATCGCTCATGGCAACCACCGCCGAAAAGTTATTCTATAATATTATTCTATATAAAACGTAAAAAATCCTTTATTTTTTGCATTTTTTTCGTAAACTCGGGAATTTTTTTTAATTTCGGTAAAAAAAACGGGGTCGGCGTTTTGCCGAGCCCCGAATAATTTAACCCAATCGCTTAAATTCTTTACGGAGTTTATAGACGATTTTCTTCTCTAATCTCGATATGTAACTCTGCGAAATCCCGAGAACGTCGGCGACTTCTTTTTGCGTTAGTTCTTCTTCTCCCTTAAGCCCGAAACGCAAATCCATTATCTGCCGTTCGCGAGGAGATAATCGTTCTATAGCCTCTCTTAACGTTCTCGTTTCGTCGGCGTTTTCCATATCCTTATATACTATATCGCTATCCGTGCCGAGTACGTCGGACAAGAGAAGTTCGTTGCCTTCCCAATCGACGTTCAAAGGCTCGTCGAGAGATATTTCGCCCTTTATTCTCGAAACCTTTCTTAAATACATAAGAATTTCGTTTTCGATGCAACGCGAAGCGTAAGTCGCAAGTTTTATATTTTTATCGGCGTTGAAAGTATTTATAGCCTTTATAAGCCCTATCGTTCCGACGGATATAAGGTCGTCCAACTCCACTCCCGTATTGTCGAATTTACGCGCGACGTACACTACGAGCCGTAAATTATGTTCGATAAGGTCTTGTCTGACTTTTTCTTCGCCCCGACAAAGCAGCGAAATTTTCTCCTGTTCTTCGTCCGGAGAATAAGGCGAAGGAAGCGCGTCCGCGCCCGTTACGTAGTTGACGTAATCGTCGTTTACGCAGAATAATTTTTTGAGAACGGCTTTAATTTCAGTTAACATATTTTCACCTACGCCAAAATCGGACTTAACAATAAATCGAATTCGTTTTGCGCCGAAAACGGCGAAGAACTCACTCCCATCATTACGTTATATATTATATTCGGACGAGTTCCCGAATATATCACCATTCTTTCGGGCTTATAGACTTTAATTTTCGTTTCGCCCGCCAAGGTTTTAGCCGTAATCTCGCCGACGTAAAACTTATTCATATCGATATTAAAAAATTTACGTCTGAACGCCTCAACGGAACAAATAACAACGGGGCAACCCGATTTTTTATATCTCAGTCCGTTGCCGCTGTCTACAAAACCTTTAAGACTAAAACTTTCGCCGCCGAAACAAACGGATACTTCCGCCGAAAATTTATAATTCGTCTTTCTGACGTATATCTTTTTGACAACTGCGTTTATCGCGTAATACAGAGCGATACCGCAGAGTACGCAGAACCCCACGGGAAGTTTGCCGTCGCCGAATCCGGTAAGGACGTCGTATTTCGCCCCCAGCAGAAAAGAAAAAGCGACGACCGCTCCGCCGAACAGAAAGGTATATAAAATAAACAAACAATAACAAAATAGGTACTCCCTGATATTCCGGAACTTGCCGCTTATCGCCGAAATCACCATTCCGACCGCAACTTTTGCCGAGAACAGCGCTCCTTTATTAATCGATAACGTAGGGATAACGAAAGCAGCGACCGTTCCGACGACGGCAGAGAGTAACGCGAGTAAAAAATTCGGTTTTAATTTGAGCGTCTTTCTCGACAGTGATATGAGAAGATAATCTATCGCCATATTGTCGATTATGACGTATTCGACGTAAACGACCATACCACGATTATAAAACTATTACACGCCTGTTTTTTGACAAGTTTAATCGTTTGGTGCAACTTTTTGTCGCTAAAAACCGCTTATGCAAACCGAAAAAGTTGCATTACGCAAGAGAGTTTGTTATAATGATTATATCGAAAAAGTCGTTTTAAGGAGTTTTTATGGATATAAATCACTATAAACCCTACGGTACGCTTAACAAAAAACATCTGATTTCACTCGAAAACTACACCGAGGAAGAGATTTACGAAATATTAAAAAGGGCGAACGATATTGCCGAAAGATTAGACGCGGGCGAAAAGCAGTCTTCGTTGAAAAATAAATACGTATATCTGATTACCAAAAGCGGATTTTCGAGGTCGAGAATAGCATTTGAAACGGCAGTTACCAAGTTATCGGGTACGTTCACCGTTTCGTCGCTGCCGGGAGATAAAATAGATTCGGTTCTGACGGATTCGCTGTCTATGCAAGCAATAGCATATTACGGCGTCGACGCCGTCGTGGTCAGAACGGATATTACCGCAGACGCGGAAACGCTCGATAAACACGTAGATTTGCCGATAATAAACGCAAATCCGAAAAGCGGACCTTTGGAAGCGTTATCCGCCCTTTCGACGGTATGGGAAAAGAAAAACAGACTTTCCGGGCTTAAAGTCGCAATGGTCGGCAACCCTTCGGTCTTTGCGGAAAATTATCTGTACGCTTTCGTAAAATGCGGAGCGGACGTTACGGTAATCTGTCCGAAAGAACTCTACCCCGACGAAAAAATCAGAAATTATTGCGCTCAATACGGAGATTTAAGCGTAACCGACGATTTGACCGCGGGGCTTAAAGACGCCGACTGCGTATTCGTTTCGGACGACGCGACTATGAAAGAATACGCTTTGACTCCCGATAAGTTATTCGTAGCAAAACCTACGGCTTTGATTCTTCATTCCCTTCCGATTACGAAAGAAAACTCGCTTATGAGTGAAGAAGTCGCAACTTCGCCGAACTTCGCAGGGTTGCGACTTGCCGAAAATTTACAAAAGATCATTATGGCGGTTCTCGATTTACTCGTGGCGAAATAATTCCGGTCGACGTACGAAAGCCCCGCTTTGCGATAATCGCAAAGCGGGGGCGCATTTTTTTGTTGGCGAGCGGGGCCGAATTTTTATGTAGGCGACCCTTAGCCATGCCGGACACGGCGTATAATCAGTCGTTATATTTATTGAAGTTCTTCTACCGTATGGGCGATAAACGTAATATGATCGCCGACACGTTCGAGATTGGACACGAGATTGATAAACACCGCGCTCGATTCCGGCGGACAACTTCCGTCGTTAAGGCGTTTTATATGTCCGTCGATAAGCGACCTTCTCATGCCGTCTACCATGTTTTCTTTTCTTTCGAGATCGTCGAAGCGCGTCTTGTCGAAGGTTTCGAAAATCACTATCGCAATCTTATACATTTCGGCGAGCAAGCCGTACATCGACTTCAAATCTTTGAGTACGCTGTCGGAAAATTTAAGGTTCTTTTCTACGTAAGAGCGTGTATATTTTACGAAGTTGTCCGAAATTTCGGAAATACGCAACATATCGCCTATCGCATGGTACATTATAGAAATTTTCTGATCGTCGTGTACCGACACGTTTTCCCCCGAAACCTTTATAAGATAATCGGTAATCTGTTTGGAAATAAGCGTTATGTCTTCGTTTTCGGCGTTTATATCCTCCGCAAGGGACGTATCGCGATTCATAAAGGCATCGAAAGATTTGCCCAAAACTTCCATACACTTATCGCCCATGGCGATCGTTTCTTTCTGCAGTTGCGCAATCGCTACGGTCGGCGTACTTAAAATACGTTCGTCCATATACGTGATATGCATTACTTCTTTCTGTTTTTTATCCCTTATCAATAATTCCGTTATCTTAACGATATATCTGGTAATCGGCAGAAAAATTAACGTGCAGATCGAATTGAACGCCAGATGGAACAACGCAAGTTGCATACGCGCGGACATCTTCGCTTCGCCGAAGTCGATGAGAGGTATCCAGAAATCCTGCATAAACCCGCTCCAGATAGCAAGTATTATAAGGAACAATACCGAACCGCAGAAGTTAAACAGAAAGTGAATAAGCGCGGCGCGTTTGGCGTTCGTGGTCGCGCCCATGGAACTTATAAGCGCGGTTACGCAAGTACCTATATTAGTGCCGAGTACTATGTATAAAATGGCGTTGCCGCCGCTGCCTATCTGTATGCCCGCGGTCAGCATCGAAAGCAAAATGGCGTTTACCGCCGTAGACGACTGCATTACCGCCGTTATCAACGCGCCTATGAACATAAGAACGATCGGTTCTAAAAAGGTGGGATTGATTTTGGCTTTTAAGGCGTTTTGCAGCGCGACGTTTTCTTTCAGCGCGCCGCTGCAAGCCGAAATTATAGTCAGACCGAAAAAGACGAGCCCGAAGCCTGCCGCCGTCAGTCCCCAACTCTTTACCTTACCGTTTTTGCACACCATCGCGACGAAAATCCCGACGAAAGCGAGTACCATAAAATAGATACCGATATTCGCCATACCTACGGCAAGAAGAATAGTCGTAACCGTCGTGCCGATATTCGCGCCCATTATGATAGCCGTTGCCTGCGCGAGCGTCATCATGCCCGCGTTGACGAAACCGATTACCATAACCGTGGTCGCGCCGCTCGACTGCATTAGTATCGTCGCGCCTGCGCCTATACCGACGCCCGCCAACTTACTTTTGGAAGTTTTGTCGAAAAGTTTTCTTAAACCTTTATTCGCAACTCGTTGCAGGTTCTCGGACAGGAGTTTGAAGCCTATCAGAAACGCGCCGAGCGCGGCAAGCATATAGAAAATCAGTTCGTATTCCGCGTTTAAGGAGATTACCATTTAATATTCCTTTCAGAAATTATAAAGAATTGCGCTGAAATTGCAAAAAAATGCACTATTTGTTATTGTACCTCATTTCACGCAAAATAGCAACCGATAAACGAGCGTTTTCGACATTTTTTACTCTCGAATTTGCTCGTTTATAAAAAATAGAAAGACAAGCGATTAAATTCGGCAAAAACGATTGACAAAAAAGACAAAATGTTTTATGATTTACTACGTTGCACGCGGGTATGGCGGAATTGGCAGACGCGTAAGATTCAGGTTCTTATGACCGCAAGGACGTGCAGGTTCGACCCCTGTTACCCGCACCAGACGAAAATAAAACGAACCCGAGAGAAAATCTTGAGTTCGTTTTTTCGAATCGGATGCCGGGCAAGAATAATACGAACCTTGCCAAAACGCCGGAAAGAGGTATACAATGAAAATTAAAAAAACACTTATAGCCCTGCTTACAATTCTGACTTTCGCTTTCGGCGTGTTTACTCTGCCCGGTTGTTCGCGCAAAACGACCGTACCGTCCGCCAAAAAACACTCCGTATCGGTTTCTTCGACGGGAGAATGTATAATTTCGGTAGATAAAACCAAGGCGGAATTCGCCGAAACGGTTACAGTTACACTTGATCTTAAAACAACGGACAAATACGTCGAAAAAGTAACTTACAACGGAAAGGAAGCAAGTAAACGATCCGAAACCGTTTACGACTTTCTTATGGGCAACGACGACGTAACCGTCGCCGTCGAACTTAAAGAATATCAACAACTTCTTATTTCACCGAACGGCTTCGCGACTTACCTTACCGGTAACCCCGATACGTTGGCGAAAAACAACGGCGAAGTAACGCTCAACGTATCCTTGAACGGAAGTTATATGACTATCCTTTATTGGGAAATAAAATCGACGAATCAGGCGGTAATCCCCGGCTCAAGTATAAAATCTAACGGTGACGCTGCCGACGACGGAGCGATTTCGGCGATAACTCAGACGGCGAGCACGAGTAACTTCATCACGGCGCTTCAGATTAAAATCGACACCGATAAAATAGCAAGCGGAAAAACGTTCCTTCTTATATCTCTTCAAAACGGAAATACGCCGTCGCAAAAAGCAAATCTCGTAGTGCCGATTACCGTCGCCGAAGAAATCGTTACCGTTAAATGGAGCGAACGATTGATTTTCGACGTATCAGACTTGCCGCGCGACCTTCAACAATGTAAATTCAACGTATACGTAAACGATTTCGATTTCGTTCCGGGCAGCGACAACAAGGAAATTCAGAAATTCGAACAGATTTCGGCGGACTCCGACGGCAAAGTTTCTATCAATGTAGAATACGTTCCGGGTCGCAGATATTACGTGGCTTTCTGGGTTATAAACAAAGACGGCAGTACCACTTGCTATAAACTTCTCGACACGGTCGGTTCGGGATCAAGCAGTACGGGATATAACCAATTGAAAAACGCTATGCTTACGTTCATCTCCGACGGAGTAACGCTGAATTTAACCGTCACCGACGAAATAATTCATTAAACGACAAACCGAATTCCCCCGTCCGAAAATCTTTCGGACGGGGGAATTTTCATTATACCGGACAAGAATAATACGTCATTCTTCGATTTCGAGGTCTTCGAGTTCCTGCGCGTTTTGAATCTTTTGCGGAGTTTCATGGAATTTATCCCACTTGATCGTCGCGTAAAACAGGATGGAAACGATTGCCGCAACGGTCCAGCCTATCGGCCACGAAATCCAGACGCCCGTCGTTCCGAGCGCGGTACGCGCGAGAATTTCGGCAAGAGCAACCCTTAAAACCAAATCGGTAAAGGTTGCCGTCATAAATTTTTTCATCAAACCCGCTCCGCGTAAAATTCCGTCGGCAACGAGTTTTGCCGCGACTACGAAATAGAACGGCGAAACGATACGCAAAAACAACACGCCCGTATCCGTTGCCGCGCCCGTAGGACTTTCAAGAAATACGTATACGAGCCATTTACCCGCAAATTCATAGAGAATAACGAGCGGAAGACAAAGCGCCCACACGAGTTTAAGCCCCGCGCGAAATCCCGCCTTTATACGGTCGTATTGAGCCGCGCCGAGATTCTGCGCCGTAAAGTTGGATATGCCGTTTCCGAGCGTCGTAAGCGAAGTAATAATCATATTATTCAACTTGATAGCCGCTGAATAACCCGCCATGACGACGGCTCCGAAAGAGTTGATAACGCTTTGAATTACTATGTTGCCGACGGATATAAAACTCTGTTGTAAAATACTCGGAACGGCTATAATCGCGAATCTGCCCAGAAGTTGCCACGAAAAGATTCCGACTTTTCCGTTCGTTTTAATCTTTCCGAGTTTAACGAATATTACGACTATCGCAAGGACGCAACTCACGCCCTGACAAATAAACGTCGCCCACGCCACGCCCGAAACGCCCATTTCGAAAGCGGTTACGAAAAGTATATCCGCGCCGATATTGGCTATCGACGAACACGCAAGAAAAACGAACGGGGTTTTCGAGTCGCCGAGCGCTGAGAAAATACCCGTTGCGACGTTGTACAAAAAGACGAAAGGCAATCCGAAAATATAAATATCGAGATAGAGTTTCGAATCCGCGAATACTTCTTTCGGAGTTTTTATAAGTTTCAAAAGTCCGTTGCAGAAAATTATTCCGCCAGCCATAAGAAACAGGCACATCGCGCAACTTGCGATCAACGCGGTATAGATAGAGGTTTTAAGATCGTTATACCGCTTCGCTCCGAACAGTTGCGCCGCAAGTACCGAACAACCTATATTGCACCCGAATGCGAACGCAATGAAAATCAAAGTGATTTCGTAACTGTTACCTACCGCCGCAAGAGCGTTGTCGCTTATAAACTTACCCGCGACGAAACTGTCGGCTATGTTATATAACTGCTGAAATATAATGCTTCCGAACAGCGGCAGGCAGAACTTACACAGAACGCTTTCCGGTTTTCCGACCGTCAGATCTTTATTCATCGGTGGTATATCTCCTTTTTTTATAAAAACTATAAAATCTCTCTTGACTTTTTTCGACCCACATATTATAATCCGTTTGTCGATATATGTAAAATACTTATTTTATATGATTGATATATAAAAAAGATATTGTCGGCGGAGCAAAAAATGTACGTAAGTTACGACTATTACCGAATTTTTTATTACGTTGCCAAATGCGGCAATATAACGCAGGCGGCAAGAATTTTATTCAACAACCAACCGAACCTTACGAGGGCAATAAAAACGCTCGAAGGAGAACTCGGTTGTCCGCTGTTTATCCGCAACAATCGCGGAATGAAATTGACGCCCGAAGGCGAAAGGCTTTTTAACCACGTGCGCGTAGCGATCGAAAATCTCGAACAGGGCGAAGAGGAAATCGTTGAAAGTCAGAACTTAAAAACGGGTTCGGTTTTCGTCGCGACGAGCGAAGTCGCCCTGCACTCCGTACTTCTGCCGGCGTTAAAAAAGTATCGGGCGTTATACCCCGGAATACGGCTTAAAATAAGCAACCATTCCACTCCGCAGGCGGTAGACGCCATTAAAAACGGCATTGCGGATATCGCCGTCGTAACGACCCCGACTCTGCCGTCCGCCGCAATCGAAGAAACAACCATACGGAAATTCAGAGAAGTAGCGATATGCAGCAACGCTTTTAAGGAACTCTGCGGCAAAAAAGTAAGTTTTGCCGAACTTCTCGAATACCCCGTAGTCGCGCTCGGCACGCAGACGAAGTCTTACGAGTTATATTCGGAATTTTTTGCCAAAGTCGGGCTTCGCTACCGCCCGGAAACGGAAGCCGCCACGGCGGATCAGATCGTTCCTATGGTTAAAGCCGATCTCGGAATAGGGTTCGTTCCGCAGGATTTTATAAACGGCGCGGACGGAATAAATATAATCGAAACCGAAAAGCCCCTGCCCGAACGCGAAATACGG
>FR898474.1:0-2646 GCA_000437515.1 Acidiphilium sp. CAG:727
CGAAGTAAAGAACGTTTCGGGGTCGGCTTCTTCCTTTATCACTCCGTCCGCCATAAACACGACTTTAGAAGCGACTTCTTTCGCAAAACCTATTTCGTGAGTTACGACGACCATAGTCATTCCGTCGTCGGCAAGTTCTTTCATGAGTTCTAAAACTTCGGCGACCATTTCGGGGTCGAGCGCGGAAGTCGGCTCGTCGAAGAGCATTACGTCGGGTTCCATCATTAACGCGCGGACGATCGCTATACGCTGTTTCTGCCCGCCCGAAAGCGTTGACGGATATTCGTTCGCTTTATCGTCAAGACCTATCCTTTTCAACAATTCATGCGCTTTTTCTTCGGCTTCTTCTTTGCTCTTTATTTTCAGTTGCGTGGGAGCGAGTATCATATTGCCCATAACCGTCAGATTATTGAACAGATTGAAATGCTGAAACACCATTCCCATTTTTCTGCGGGTTACGTTGATATCCTGAAAATGCTCTTTATAGAACGATTTAACCGCTTTATCGAACTCCGCGCCTTCGCGTTTTTTAAGCAAATCGTTTACCTTGATATCTTTTATCGCCTCTTCGTCGCTCTTGCCGTTTTCCGTCAATTCGCGGTAAGTTTTAGACTTACGGATCATATCGAAATGCAAATACGGGTCGACGGGGGTAAGGAGTTTACCTTCGAACCAGATTTCGCCGTAGGTCGGAGTTTCGAGCAGATTCATACACCGCAAACACGTAGATTTGCCGCCGCCCGACGGTCCGATTATCGCGATTTTTTCACCTTTTTTTATCTGCAATGATACGCTTTTCAATACTTGTAACTTACCGAAATACTTATAAAGATTGCGTATGTCAATCAAAACGTCAGTATCGTTGTTTATCACCTTTCGTCAATCTCCTTTCGATAAGTTTTTGTAATTGTTGCAATAATAGTACGAGAATAAGGTACATTGCGGCTATTATAAATAGCGGCATATATAATTGCATATTCGCCGTCGTTATATCCTCCCTTACCTTTGTAAGCTCGTAAATTCCGACGTAACCCGCAACCGAAGTTTCTTTAAGTAACGTAATAAATTCGTTGAAAATTGTAGGTATCGTACTCTTGAAAGCCTGCGGTAAAACAATTTTCACAAACGTTTTTGACCAGGACAAGCCGAGACTTCTTCCCGCTTCCGTTTGACCGTAATCGACCGAGTTTATTCCGCCACGCAATATCTCGGACATATACGCCCCCGAATTTATACCGAACACAAGCCCCGCAACAGGTATTCCGTCCGTATTCGATATCCCAAGCAGTCCCGAAAATTTCATCGTCGCAAAAATAACGAAATAACCGATAAACAACTGTAATACGACGGGCGTTCCGCGTATAACGGTAACGTATACCCTCGCCACAGCATCGGCTACGCGCACGAATAGATTCGTTTTAGGAGCAATTCGCACCGCCGTAACGACGACACCTATCACAAAGCCGATAGCGCACGCTATCAATGCGATAAATACCGTATTTCTGAGCCCTTCCAGATACAAAAGGTAGGTTTTGGCGTCTATAAAACAATCGTAAAAATCCGCCCAAAGTTTAGCCATAATCTTTTCCTTAATACGCAAAAGAGAGCCTTTACGGCTCACGATTGCAAAAATTGTTATTCTTCGGGTTCGATAACGCTGAATTTATCGTACCACTTGTCTATCTGTGTCTTTCCGTTTTCATCTTCCTGCAAGAGTTCGTCTATACAGCCGTTTACCTTTTCGATGAGTTTGGAATTACCCTTCTTTGCCACGATTCCGTAAGATTCCGCCGCGACGTCTTCTATCGTCGCGTATGCGATATCGTTATTCTGAGCGCAGAATTGAGCGGCAACGTAAGAATCAAGAACGAGATACGTAGAAGGCGAAGTCTTCAGATATTCGAGCGCAAGCGCATATTCGGCAAAACCTTTTACGGTTTTTACGCCCCAAGCGGTTTTATTTTCGTTTACGAGAGAGTTACCGGTCGTTCCGCTTTGATATACAACGTCTTTACCGTTAAAGTTCGACTTCAAGAAAACACCGTCTTCGTTCAATGCGGGATTCGAACTTTTCATATATATAACGGTCTGGAACGTTCCGCCGAAATAAAATTTAGAAAATTCGACGTTTTCAGCCCTCGAAGCCGTCCATGAAATACCCGCTATGCCGAGAGCATTGTCTTCTTTAATGCCCGCAATAATGGTATCGAAGTTACCGTCTACGATTTTTAATTTATAGCCGTATTTATTCGCGATGTATTTCGCGATTTCGATATCGACACCG
This sequence comes from Acidiphilium sp. CAG:727, assembly GCA_000437515.1. Classification (GTDB taxonomy): domain Bacteria; phylum Bacillota; class Clostridia; order Christensenellales; family Borkfalkiaceae; genus UBA10281. The sequence continues at coordinate 2,285 of FR898474.1, forward strand.
ATAACGTCCCTTTTACCCTTTTCCTTAAATTCAAACGGAGCAAAACCCGCTTCGGTATAAACTATAAGGGTGTTTTCTTCTTTCTTACATCCCGTAAGAGAGAAACAACCGATCGTCGCGGCAATCGCCGCAATAAGTACCGCTAATAATTTTTTCATTTCGTGTGAACTCCTTTCAAGTAACGTAACGACGACGATTATACGCTTTCAAAAAAAATTCGTCAAGCGTTTTAATGTATATTTTCAAGATTTTTTTGAATATTTTTTAATAATTTATTGATTTTATGCAATTATGCAAATAATATACGGCTTTATTCATTTTTGAAAGGCAAAAACCGCCCCGGGAGCCGCAAATGCTCCCCC
>FR898474.1:2704-6485 GCA_000437515.1 Acidiphilium sp. CAG:727
TGAATTTTATTCGGCTTGTTTTTCGATTTGTTTGCTTAAAATAAATTTAACGACGGAGTGTACGAGCGTTATAAGGGAAAGCACGAACACGGACACAGTCGAACCGACGCCGTATTTTATTCCCGACGAACCTAAAATCGCGGATACCTTCGCCAGATCTACGACGTAAGCCACGAGCGCGGCGAGCGAACACGCGCAGGCTATTATCGAAAATACCATTCCGCACGCGGTATACTTACCTTTATACGAGCGTAAGAATCCGCAAAGCGTAAGCGCAAGGAACAATATCGTAAGCAGAACGAGTACCGCGCTTATCATTCCGCAATAGAGCGCGCCGAATTCGTTCGGTTTGTTTGCCGCCGTATCGGTAAATTTAAGTCCGCTTATAAACGTAAGCGCCAATAAAACGGACGAGAAATTCATTTCGCTCGTCGAAGGCGACGAATACGCCCGCATTTCGATTGCCGCTTCGCCCGCAGACGACAACGCTATTACGCAAAAGAACGCGCCCATCGCGCCGAATATGCGGCACACCAACTTTTTGGCGGGAAGATTATCCTTACCCTGCTTGATTATTTTACAGATTAATCCGCCGATCAGGAACAACGCGGCGAACGTAAGCCCCGCTTCGGTCCCCGCCGAAAGTCCGATTTTTACGGTTCCGCTCACGCTGCCGTACACGCGTGCGTCGATGTAGTTAAGGCTTTGGAAGGCGATCGCGCCCGCAATAAGCGAAACTACCGTGAACACGGCGGGGCAAAGATTGCCGTCGTCGGTTTTATGCGTCATAAACTTGACGAACGCTATTATCGACGTTATCGTACCGACGATTACGCAGACGAGCATCGCGATTCCGACAACGGTATTAAGCGCGGTTGAAACGTAAAGCCCCGTGGCGTAAACGCCGTTATATTCGGGCATCCCCGCAAGAATATCCGCAATGTCGGCGTACGCCCTGCCGAAATAGTAAAAAATCGACTCGCTTTCGGTCTGCCCGACTATCGACGTAAGATCGTCGCCCGTAGCGACGGCGGTAACTCTTAAGCAAAACGCGGCGATAAACGCGATAATTACCGCAAAAGAAGCAAGAGAAGTTCCGACGATTTCTAAAACCCCTTTAGCCTTGTCGAAACCTTTCCGGGAAGCGACTTCGCTTCGCGCGGCGTTCGCGGGTTTATACTTGATTTCGCCCACGGGTTTGCCGCACCTCGGACAAAAATTACCGTCTTCGATAACTTCTCCGCACGAGCATACGGGTTTACCGTCTACTCTCGCGCCGCAGAATTCGCAATACGCGCCGTCGCCGTCGACGTATCTTCCGCAAGACGGACAGAGAACTTTTCCGTCGAGTCTTTTGCCGCAGTTTTTGCAAAATACGGCGTTATCCGCGTTTTCACCGTGGCAGAATTGACATTCTTTCATTTTTTCTCTCCTTTTTCAACCGGTTATAATCGGTTGAACAGTATAATCATTATATACCGTATGCGGGCGCGTTGTCAACTTAAAACGAAAAAAGACGGAAAAATTTCCGTCTTTCGTTGTTTTTATATGTTTACTCTGCAAAAAACGCCCTTCCGGGAGTATGCTCTCCCGTTGAAACGGGAGAGGTGGCGACCTGCCTAGGGGGCTTCACTTCGCTAAGAACGACGCTTTATTCGGACAGAAGAATACGGTCGTTCAGTTCGCCTATGCTTTCGAATTTTTCAAGCAGATCTTTAACCGTGAGTTCCGATTTTTCTTCGCCGCTTACGTCGTATACGATTTTACCGGCGTTCATCATTATAAGTCTGTTGCCGTAAGCGAGCGCGTCGTTCATGTTATGCGTGATCATCAATGCGGTAAGTTTATCTTTTTTGATTATTTCATCGGTTAAAGTAAGCACTTTTTTAGCCGTTTTGGGATCCAACGCCGCCGTATGCTCGTCCAAAAGAAGCAGTTCGGGATTATTAAGCGAAGCCATTAAAAGCGTAAGAGCCTGTCTTTGCCCGCCCGAAAGCGTGCCTACCTTTTGCCCCGTTCTCTCTTCGAGTCCGAGTTCGAGTCCTTTGAGAAGTTCTTTATATCCTGCAAGTTCGCTCTTTTTCATTCCCCATTTAAGCCCGCGTCTTTTGCCTCTTCGGGCTGCCAGAGCAAGGTTTTCTTCGATATTCATACCCGCCGCCGTTCCCGAAAGGGGATCCTGAAAGACTCTCGAAATATATTTCGCGCGTTTATATTCCTTTAAGTACGTAATATTTTTACCGCTTAAAAGAATCTCGCCGCCGTCCGGCGGAAACACGCCCGAAACGACGTTCAGAAGGGTTGACTTACCCGCCCCGTTGCCGCCGATAACCGTAATAAAATCGCCGTCGTTTACGGTCAGATTTATATCGCGAAGCGCCTGCTTTTCGTTGACCGTTCCTTTATTGAAAGAGAGAGAAATGCCTTTAAGTTCTAACATTTTTTCTTACTCCTTTTCGCGAAAAAATTTTTGACGTTCGGCACGCACAGCGTTATTACGACTATTGCCGACGAAACGAGTTTGAGATACCCCGAATCAAGCCCCAGACAGGTCGCGACGACGAAAATCAGTCGGTATATCACGCTTCCGATTACGACCCCCGTAAGTTTCAGCCAGAACGCAGTTTTATTGCCGAATATAAGTTCGCCGATTATTACCGACGCAAGACCTATGACTATCGTACCCTGCGCCATGTCGAGGCTTGCCTGCCCGTCGAATTGCGAAATTACCGCCCCCGCGAGAGCCGCTAACCCGTTACTTAAAGAAAGAGCGATAAATTTCGTCAGGTCGGTGTTTATACCCTGCGCGCGCGCCATTTTTTCGTTACTGCCCGTCGCCCTGACTGACGAACCTATTTCCGTACCGAAAAACCAGTATAACGCCGCGATTATAATAACTACGATTATCGTCGTAACTATTATGCACGAAACGTCGATATTATCTATCGGGCTTAACCCGACCAAAGTCGCGAATTTGCCGAATACGGCGTCTTTGGGCGGTATGTCTACGTAGGTCGAACCTTTTGCCGCTCGCAGAATCGGAATATTTACCGAATAAAGCGCGGTCATGGTGAGTATTCCCGAAAGTATCGCGGGGATTTTTAATTTGGTGTTGAGAAGCGCCGTAACCGCTCCCGCCGCCGCTCCGGCGAGAAACGCAAGCAACATTGCGAGAACGGGATGAATACCCGTAACGACCGCAACCGCCGCGACCGCCCCGCCCGTCGCAAGCGAACCGTCGACCGTAAGGTCGGCAAAGTCGAGTATTTTGTAAGTGATAAATACGGCGATCCCGAGTATACCCCAGGTAAGCCCCTGCGCAGCCCCGCCCGGAAGGCTTCTGAGCATAGTCATAATATCCATAAAATTCCTCCCCCTCACGCGGCGGTATCGGGCTTAAAGTTTTTTATCGCCGCTATCTTTTCGTCGGCGTCTTCGCCGAACACTATCCGCGCGTTTTCTTCGTTTACGCATACGACGGTTTCTTTTCGATAATTCTCGATCGGAATATCCGAAGTCTTTTTGCCTTCGAGAATTTTTATCGCAATTTCTGCGGTCTGTACGCCGAGTCGATAGTAATTTATGCCTACGGTTGCAAGTCCGCCCACGGCGCACAACCCCTCTTCGCCCACGATTACGGGCAGTTTTTTATCCACCGTAATTTTACTCTTTACGCTCGACATATTCGACGCAAGCAGGTTATCGGTAGGAATATATACGGCGTCGACGCCGCTTACGCTCGCCGCCACGGCGGAAACGTTCGAAGCCGAATCGACGGTAT
>FR898475.1 GCA_000437515.1 Acidiphilium sp. CAG:727
GTAAAATAAAGTCCGTAGGTTTTGCCCTCCCTGGAGATGTTTCGCTAACGCTCAACATGTCAAATATACAGTCATAAAAACAAACAATATATTTTGATTTTTTTGAAGAGGGCATTTCGCCCTTGGTATAAAAAGGAGAATAAATAATGAAAAATGCAAAAAGAAGCGTAATTATTACGGCTATACTCGCCATAATAATGTGCGCAAGTCTTGCTGCGGGCGCGACGTTCGCGTTGTTCACTTCGAGCAGCAGCGTAAATATCGCCGTTACTTCGGGTAACGTCGAAGTTACGGCTTCCGTCGTCGATATTCAGAAGTCTTACGTAGACGAAAACGGCGAAACGGTAAACGGTAGACTCTTCAGCGGCGACGCTACGTTTGACGAAGGAGCCCATACCGTTACGCTCAGTAACGTTTTGCCGAAGGATACGGTAAAATTCAAGGTTAAAGTAGTAAACGGCAGTAACGTAGCCATAAAGTATCGTATGGTTATGTCTTTGGTTGAAGATAACGGATTGTTTTCTTCGCTCGATATTACTTTGGACGGCAAAAAATTCTACGGTTATACTTCCGGCACGAAGTACGCTCTTCTCGAAGCGGAACAACAGATAGCCGATATTCCCGTAGTCATCAGTCTTCCCGAAGGGGCGACCTGCAACAACACTGCTTGTAAGTTAACTTATAAAGTAGAAGCGGTACAAGGCAACGCTTCGGTAGAAGATTTCCCCGAAGTGCCGGAAAACACGCTTGCGGTCAACACTACCGAAGACGTGAGAGTGCTTGAAAAGGCTATTTCCGGTGAAAACGCCGTTCTCGACAAAGACGTAGTTATCACCAAGGCTCCCGACACCGTAGCAAGCAGATTGTCGATAAAAGAGCCTACGACGCTAAATCTTAACGCAATGATAAAGACCCCCGATCATATGGGGAACAACAGCAATAATTTCTGCGCGCTTATCGTTGACGCCGATACGACCGTCAATGCAAACGCAAACGGCGGTATCGATACCGGTAAAAACGGCGGTTACGGCATAAACGTTCGTAAAGGGGCGAAACTTACAATAAACGGCGGTAATTATTACGGCGGCGGCACTGCCGTTCAGGTACAAGAGGGCGAACTTACGATAAACGGCGGAATCTTTGCCGTCGAGGCGTTCGGCGAACCTTACGGTTATAACTTCCTGCTTAACTGCGTCGATGCCGCATATAAGAACGGAACCGCGAAGATTATCGTTAAAGGCGGAATTTTCAAAAACTTCAACCCTGCCGACAATACAGCGGAAGGCAAACACACCAACTTCGTAGCAGACGGTTACACCGTTGTTTCTATGAAAGACGAAGATAGTGAAGATACGTTATATGTGGTCCTTCCCGTTTCGGACGTGCTTAATTTTATAAGCCAAGGTGAAGACGTCGTTTTGACGGGCGACCTTACTATTTCCGCAGATCTTGAACCCTCGAAAGAAATAAAAGTCAACGGAAGTAAAGCGACTATTAACGCGAACGGCAAAACCGTTGCAAACACCGTCGACATCTGGAACGAAGGCACCGGAGCATGGTCGCTCGTTTCGGCGCAAGGCGGAGCCGCGCTAACGGTGAAAGGTAACGGAACTTTCAAGGCTAAAGAAAACGACTGCTTTGCGGTTGACGTACAGGACGGTTCGGAACTCGTAATCGAAGACGGTACGTTTATCGGTAACGTTCACGCCGTTTACGTATATGAAGGAACGGCTTACATAAAAGGCGGTTTCTATTCGGTACAGCAGAAATATTCCGACGCAAGCAAGGCAGACGAATTCGTGCTTAACTGCTACGACGACAATCGTAAAAACGGTACGGCGAAGATAATCGTAACGGGCGGAACGTTCGTAAACTTCAACCCCGCTAATTGTCAGGCGGAAGGCGCGAACACTAATTTCGTAGCCGACGGTTATACCGTTGTTTCTACGAGGCAGACGAACGGCGACGTTTGGTATACCGTCGTTGCCAAAGATGCCCAAGGAAAGACTTTCAGCGACGGTAAAGACCACGTTCTTAACGAAAGTATTGCGGTAGGCGCGGCAGACGGTATTGCCGTAAAAGCGACTTCGGGAACGGTTACGATCGAAGGCGGTACGTACAACGGCGGCGAAGGCGGCAACAACGTTTGTGTCGCAGCGGTAGGCGGAACTGTCGTAATTAAAGACGGTACTTTTACCGTAGGCGGCGACGCAAACAGTTATGGAAACTCTGTCATTTATAGTATCGGCGGTGACGTGGTAATCGAAGGCGGATTCTTCTATACCGATTACAAGTATAACGGTAAGTATTACGTTCTCAATAAAAATAATTCGACTAACGGAACGATCACCGTTAAAGGCGGAACGTTCGTAAACTACGATCCGTCCAAGGGCGATGACAATCTCGGCGGCAACTTCGTAGCCGAAGGCTATAAAGTCGTCAGCGAAACCAAAACAAACGGCGACGTCTGGTATACGGTTGTAAAGGCGTAATTATTAAACTAATCTTAAAATAATTTTTATTATTTTTGACGTTTGCTGCGGGGGAAGAGAAATTTCTCTTCCCCCGCAGTTTTTTGTCCGGCATATAAGCCGCTCCGCCCATTATTGCGGGGTAAATGTCCCCGCTGAAACGGGGAAAATGTCGCGAAGCGACAAAAGGGGGGCGACCCTGCCTAAGGTTGCCGCGGTCGCTATGCTCCCTCTCAAAGACGGTGTAGGGCAATGCTTTCCCTATCGGGGAAAGTGGCACGGAGTGCCGATAGAGGTCATGTACGAGAGTTTTATACTATAAGCGTATATATAAAAATTTCGTTGTTTGACCTCTTCCGTCAACTGCGCTACGCTTGTTGCCACCTTCCCCGATGGGGAAGGCAAGATAAAGTACGGCATTGACGCAATAACGGGGTGAAACGCAAGCAGGAATAAATTTTAATCAAAATCGTTGACAAATCGAAAGAATAAGAATATACTATATCCGAATTTAATCGCTTGGGGTGCCTGCGCGTCATCGCTACGGCTGAGATTATACCCGTTGAACCCGACAAGGTAATGCTTGACTGGGGAATGAGTTTTTTGGCGTTTCGCCCCTTTATGCGTTATTCGTGTAGAGGGGTTTTTTATTTGCTTCCCCGATAGGGAGGCATGGTAAAGTACGTCATTGCGAACGCAGTGAAGCAATCCCGAAGATTGGAGTATGTCCGTCTATACAAGCCGCTCCGCCCATTATTGCGGGGATTGCCACGCCCCGTAAAGGGGCTCGCAATGACGTTATAAAGATATTACAAGCACAAAACGATAAATAATCAAAGGAGTTATTTATGAAAGATTTTAACGAATTGTTAAAAGTAGGTAAGGCGGCGTTCGATACTATGTATCAGGGCGTAGGAACGCTCGCCGTATGGTTCTCGGTCGCAATTCTGCTCGTTCTGGCGGCAGGCGTTGCGCTTACCACGATGAAAAACAGAGCGAATTTTGCGGTCGCCATGCGTTTTTCGCTCGGCGTAGTCGTCGGGGTGATCGTAGTAGTCGCGGCGTTCGCGGTGTTTTTACCGCTTGCGAAAAGCAACGCTTATAAAGAAGCGGTCATAGTTTTAGACGAAGAAGGAAACGATACGGGCGATTACACAAAACTCAAAAATCAATACAAGTTATTGATAGCCGCCGCGCAGGAGTTTTCGCTTATAGTCTGCGCCGTGTTTGCGGTCGCGCTCGTCATTGCTTTAATCGCCTTTTTCGCGCTTAAAGGTAAAAAAGACCTTACGAAAGAGTGCAAACAGACAGAAATCGGCGCGATAGTCGGCTTTGCCGTTTCGCTTATAACGGTTATTTTGTTCTTTCAACTCAAAAGACTTAAATATAAGGGCGAAATCGACGGCGCGTTCTGGCTTTTCGTCGGATTCTTCGCAACGCTTTTGTTGCTGGTTGCGGCGGGCGTTATCCTGAAAAAGTTTGCGCCCAAAGCGTACAAATATTTCGTTTATATCGCTTTTGCGGTAGTAACGGCGTATGCAATCGCGCTTGTCGTATCGATAAGATATTCCAAGTCTTACACCGAAAACGTTGTAGAACCTTTACATAAAACGGCGTACTATATACTTTCCGCTTTGCTCGTCGTCGCGATAATCGCTTTGGCGTTTATATTCGGCAAAGACGAAGGAACGGCGAGCGCGTCGAGAAATCTCGCTTACGCGGGCGTTTGTATCGCGCTTTCTTTCGCGCTTTCTTACGTTAAGTTTTTCTCGCTTCCTATGGGCGGTTCGATAACTCTTGCAAGTATGCTTCCGCTTATGGTTTATTCCTATATGTTCGGAGCGAGAAAGGGCGTTTTCGCGGGACTTATTTACGGCGTGTTACAGTTCATTCAGAATCCGCAGGTTTACGAATGGATGCAGATTTTGCTCGATTATCCCATAGCGTTTGCGTCTATCGGTCTTGCGGGCATTGCTAAAAAATTCAAATTCCTTAAAGGAAACATGATTGCCGAAATTATCGCGGGTATGACGATCGCCTGCGTGTTCAGATATATTTCGCACGTATTAAGCGGATATTTCGTATTCGGCGTATGGGGCAACGATTGGCACATGTCGCCCGTTTGTTACAGTTTCGCCTACAACTCTTTCGTACTCGTAGATCTTGCTATCGACGTGGTAGTCGCGGCGTTTTTGTTCTCGACGAAGCAAATGAGAAGCGTAGTCGCGAACGTCAACCCGAAGCCGGTTACGCTTGACGATACGGTTAAAGCGTAATTGATTTTCCCGATAGGGAAGGCAAGGTGCGGCACGTCATCGCGAGCGAAGCGTG
>FR898476.1:0-7341 GCA_000437515.1 Acidiphilium sp. CAG:727
CTCCGCTTTGCGGAGCCTCTGGCACCCTACACGCCGTAAAAAGACTTTAATTGCCGCCCTTCGTTAAATCGCCTAACTCACTATAAACCGCCTGCGCGCGTCTAAAAAAGTGCCTTGCAATATATCGTCGAAGATTACGAATTTATCCGCATATTTCTTCTTTACGCCGTAAATTATATCTTCCGAAGTCAATTCGACGACAATTTTATCGCTTATTCCGCGACTGTATACAACCCTATTTTCGCTTTTACGAACGTATTTAAGGATATACGAAGATACCGCGCTTACGCCCGTTTCTTTGCTTATACACTCGAAATCACACCGACCGAACCGTTCGGCAAAAAACGAGTTAATAACGCTGCTTTTCATACGGTGTTCGTACGGGCTGAAATATCTGCTCGGTTTCAAATAACCTTTCATAGCCCCGTTTGGGATATAAAATACGCCGTGAAAATGTAATCTGCCCGTCAACTTACCGCGTTCGAATACGCCCATATACCGCCAACCGAAATCGGTAGACAAATGGCTCAAACACGTCAGATACGCTTTCTTGAAGTCGTCTTCCGAAGCGTATTTCGCATTATCGTACGTCTGTGTAACGAAAAAATTCCATATATGCAAATTCGCTTTTTCGTGGAATCTTTTAACACGCATATACCGCGCAACGTTCTTCGCCTTAATTTTATCCCTTATATAATCGGTAAAGTCGTACTTTTCTTCGACCAAAGCAAACAAATCGGAACTATGATTCAACTTATACTTGTTTACCATATCGTCGTTAATGTACTCAATCTGCATATTACCCGTCAGATTGAGCCTTTCGCTTTGCTCGTAAGCAACGTTGAACAATTCCGCCAATTCGTCTTTTTCTTTGCATACCGCCATATTTCTACGCTTTTTAATGCGGTGGGTTATATATCCCGCAAGCGCGCCGCGAACGTACTTTACGCCGTAAATCGCTCGCTGCGGAATACGCACGTTAAAATCGTACTCATAGTTTTCGGTCATATAATTCTCCTTTTAATTTTAATCGTCTATCGGCAAACCGCCGTAAGTCTTTACTTCGTTCTGGAAATAACTGTTTTGTTTGTCGAGTTCATCGGGAGTTGCCATAGAACCGCTATACGTCGGTAAATCGTCGATACCGACGCGGTTATATTTACCGAAACGCTCGTAAATACCGCTTTGACAGTCCGTACAGAACCTGTCCGAATATATCTTTTTACTTTGAAGATAATAATAAGCCGTCTTACCGTCTATGTCCAACGTCGTTTTACTCGACCCGAACGTATTCATTTTTCGTTCATACCTATGCCGCATACGCGAAACCAACCAACGAACAAACCTATCCGATAACCGGTTATTACCGCGGGAAAATCTTCCGTTCAAAAAACGCGGCTCGTACCACGCCCATAAAGCGGAGTATAAACACTCGTAAAGATAAAACGGAGAAAAAAACGGCAACGTCGGGCGCATAGGCTCGCGTTCTGCAACGTTTATAAGTTCGCCGAGTTCGGTTAAATCGCTCCCTAAACTCCCCGAACGTTGCAAATCGCCGAAAAACAATACGAAGTTTTCGTTTTCGACCGTACACACGTGGCGGCTCATTTTAACGTTATTATTAAAATAATCGTTCTTCTGATTCGTTTCGCCCGCATCGGCTCTTACTCCCTTTAATTCAAGCGTATTCTTTCTTTCCTTATCTATTTCGGATATAACGTAAACGCCGTAACCGAAAGCGTACGCGTTAGGATTGTTTTCTTGAAGTTTTCGCCCAAGTCGCAACATATCGTAATCGAGAACGTGCGAACGCCGGGATATATCGTCTATTTCATAAGTCTTACGATTGAAAAAGTCTGTATCGTATAGCGGAAAGTTACCTATATCTTCCTTTATATCGTCAACGCGGCAACTGTAATTACTCACTATATACGCCGAACCGCGCGTGTATATAAGGTAACACACGGCGTACGACTTTATACTCGACCAGATATCTTTTATCGTCAGACCGTCGTCGTAAGTCAACGGCTCGCGTTCTATGTCGTACCCGAATATCTTCTCTTTACTCGGCTTATTGCAAAAGCGCGCCTTTTTCTTTTCTACCCACCTTTCGCAGGAATATTTATCCCAAATTTTCCGCTTCTTAAAAGCGATTTTTAATTCGTCTTCGAGAACTATCCACGGAAACGTCGGATAACGGAAATAATTTTTGGTAAGAACTTCCAACGCCCTTTCGCGGAGTTCGACCTGCGCGGACAACGCAAGATCCGTCATTAAGGTCGTTTTGCCCTTACCCATTTTACCCGTAAACACCGTAGACACGCCGCGTTCGTTCAGAAAGCCCCTGTTTTTACGCTCTCTGTGCCTTAACTCGTTATATCCTATATCGTCCGCCCACTTGCTTAAACCGTAAATTATAAGTATCACGAACACCGGCAACGGCACGAAATCAAACATTACGGACAAGTCTATAACGAGTTTATAAAACTGTCTATAAAGCGTTTTTATCGAAAACGTCGCTACGAAATAAAAGTAAAACGCGAAAAATTCGACTATTATCGTTATAAAGTTAAAATACAACGCCCAGGCAAACGCCCACGCGATTACAATCTTTTTATTCCTGTGTAAAAAGGCTATATATTCCTTTACGGTAATTACACACGGCTCGATTGCTTTTACCTTTATACGCTTATAAATCTCCAAAGGCTTCGTATCTACGTTATGTTCGGTATTCGGTTTATTCAACGCTTGCGCGATAAGAATATACAACACCACAACGAACGGCAACGCCAATACTATAACCTTAAAACCGTTAAATACGACTTTTCTTACCTGTACGTTATACGCCTTAAACGTATTTATATCAAAGAACGAGTTCCAAAATAAATTGAAACTCCGCTTGAAACCCTCGAAATCAAACGGCAAGCCCGTTGTTCCGACGCCTTTCGTAGGAAAATGCCACGACGGCAGATTCATTACTGTCGGCGGAGTTTTACACTTTATATCGAACGCCCAACAAAAATAGTTGACGATACTCGTATATAAATCACGGAAACCCTCTCCGAGCCTTAAGACGGAGTTCGGAAACCTAAACACTCCGAAAGCGACTATTCCGAGGCTTATAACGACGGTAATCGTTACGTTAAAAACCTTGCGTTTCATAAATGATTCCCCACGTATATAAAGTAGCCCACGAGCCACACGATCGCGATTATAGATACCACGTACACTATTCCGCGTATCATTAAATTTTTATTGTCCTTTTTCATTTTTTCTTACTCCGTTTCGCTTGACTTTTTCTGTAATATACTATATAATCTCACTCAGTTGAACGGCTTATGCGCGTTCATTCCCGCCGATATTGGATTGCGGCATTGCCCCGAACGGATTAGTTTCGGGGATTTTTTTTACCCTTAAATCGTTTCATTTTCTCACGATTGTCAGGTGCAGGGCGAGAGTGGTTAAATACTTTATCACGAATTTTCTTTACGTCTTCGCCTGATACGTCCATATTCGGGTGATTTTCCCGAAATTTCTTATTTACCCTGATAGGATTGCCTTCGTCGTCCTGTATTTCGACGTAATGCTTAAAGTACGATTGCCCTTGCTGGTAATTTTTTAATTTAGTGCGGTCTTTTCCTTTACGCGAAGATAAAGGCACAACCGCTAAATCGTTATAATCGTTTGTTTCGATTACTACGACAGGGCGTTCTTTTTTAGACCCCGTTTTCTTGCCGTTTCCTAAATAATGGTCGTAAGTAGATAAAGTTCGCCCCTGCGGTACTTTTCCGCCCTTGGTGCGTTTGTTGTTTGCATTTGTTTTTACCGATTTTTTCTTTTTGTAAAACATATTTTCACCTATATTCCGACTGCCGAACGGTTGAATGTATTTCGATCCGTCCGACAGTCTTTTTATTTTTTCCTTTTACCCGCAGAATCGTTACTCTTTTCTGCTCGTTTGTTTTTTACCGCGCCGCTTATTCCTTTGCCGATTCCCGCCAAAATCTTAAACGGAAACGTTATTACGCTGCACACGAGTTTTAATATCGTCGGCAAAAACGGCCAAAGAATAATTATGACAAGCAATAAAAGAATAAGTAAAAGAATAAGCCCCCAATTATTTTTATCGGACTTAGTATAAACGGGCGACGTAGCGTCGTGAACAATATCGATAGGCGACATAACCACGGGAATAACCGTTTTAACGTCTTCTTTTACAAACGTCAAATCAATAATATCAAAATCAAGGTTTACCGTTTTTTGGAAAAAGTAAGCATTAGTATCTACTTTATCTATCGAATTCCCTGTTAATGAAGATTTATATTTATATAACGTTGCCTCTTGCGCTATATAATCGCTTACCATATATCTGAATAAGTACACCGTACACTCTTCGCCGAAATCATTCAATGTACTTTGTGCGTATTTCTTGTAATAGTCGGTAAACGTATTATAATCAGAAACGGATATATATAATCTATCGCATACCGCTTTCTTTTCTCCGGCTATCTTATCGGCGTCAATCTTTTCAATGGCAGAAATATTTTCAAATCTATCGGTAGTAATAGTCGCTGTGCCGAATAACTTTTGCCAAAAATTTTGCGTTAGTTTTTGACTTGTTAATTTATATTGTTCGGTACGGGCAATATTTACTTCAGTGAAATTTTCGTCAACACTTTCAAAAATAACCTTACTGAATTTGCTATTGACTAATTCGCCGCCATAATTTAATTTACTGTCTTCAATCTCACTATAAATCTTTTCACTTCTTACAGTATACTTGTCCGCACTATCGCTATCGCTACCGCTGTAAAATATCGAATATAACGGATCAACAACTGAACCTGTCAAAGAATGGGATAACTGAAATGCGTGTGAAGTAGAAGAAGTGGTAATATTATTCAGTAAATAACCGTATTTATGAATTGTTTTAGTAGGATATACGTCTAAAACGTCGCCGCCGACATACATATAATCTACGTCTTTATTGTATACCGAATTTTTAACACCTAAATATTTTGAAAAAACATTATAGGCAGTTTTATTACCCGTTACAAGCATAGGCTTTAATACGGCGTTTAGCCACGTTGCGTGAACGGCGTACATTTCACCATATTTTTCTATGTAATGATTAGGCACGGCAAAATACACACTATGTAAACTATCCTGCGTATAATCGTTTTTCCCGTTAGTTCCCGCAGGACGGTAATACGTAGATTTGACGTTAAGAGAAATAGTTTCCTGCCCGCCTTTTGCAACACATGTCAACGTATTATCTGACGTAATATCCGCTCCGTAACCTTTAGCATAACCGGTAAATTCGTAAATAGTCCCTACTTCTACGGAAGTTGCATTATTATCGTTTTTTAATTTTAGTTCGATTTCCGATACTTCATACTTACGGCACGATGAATTTACTTTGCTTTTTCCCGATAATATATCTTCACGTTGCGACGTACTCAACACAACTTCAAACTTATAAAAAAGTCCGTAATAATCGCCTTTGGAACGATTCAAAAATCTCAAACGATATTTCTTAAAAGACATGCTCGAATCGTCGCCATAACGCATTGATACGGTATTTAACACGCTTAAAACGTCGATATTAAGGTTCTGAGGATTATATACATAAACGTAAAGACCGTAATCGCTCATAGCGTCAGACCGAAAACTATAACAAAATTCGACGAAAGAAAAAACTTCCGTTTTCTTACTTTCGTCAAAATTATATTTAGTAAGATCTAACTTCTCACCATTCCGGGTACTGTCTTTCAGATCGTCCATAACGTTTATACTTTCAAACCTACTCTTTATACTGTCCGTTTCTGCGCGGGCACTATAAAAATATTTGCCGAAAGCAAGTATTACGGTTACGACCGTAAGCAATACGCAACAAATAAAATACTTAACTCGTTTTTTCATTAGTTACCTCAAAAGACTATTTCCGTTTTATCAATCTCTACCATATACTTTACATTAACGGTAAAAAATACAGAGATTTTTTCTTTTTTGTTATACGAATATATTTCAATTGCAAACATATCCGTAAACGCCTTATCGTTCGTAGAACTGATTTCGTTTCCGTTGCAAGCCGTTTTTAATATGTAATCAAGATCGCCATTATACGCAATCGTAAAATAGTCGTCGTTCATGGTTATATCAAAAACACGCGTAAAATCTTCAATATCGCTAAAAGCCAATTCTACGCCGTCAACGACAAAGAAAAAATTATTTTCCATATCGACGTGCGGAACAACTCTTACGGTATATCCTTTTTTCTCGTTATCGATTTTGCCGAACGTATATTTAACTTCGATTTTTTTCGTTTTATTTTCTTCCAGAACAAAACCGCCCGTATCAGAAGTAATGCGTTTATCGTCTACTTTCACATAAAAAGTTGTAAAATCACTTTTAAAGCCGTTTGTGTATTTATATATAAACGCGATTGCCAATATTACGGCTGCAATCATAATCAAAGACGAAAAAAACGTAAAAACCCCCGTTTTAGAATCTTTCATACGCCACCGCCTTTCAGAACGATATTTCAGTCTTGTCTACGTTCACTTCGTCCGCAAGAACGTCTATGTAAACATTAAATGTTTGAGAAAATTGTCCTTCATTAGCAGATATGGTAACTTTTATATACGGCAAATTACCGTCATTATCTACGAGATCTTCCGACCATTTCGACATATTTGACAATTTACAATCTTCGTATCGTGATTTAGGGCGCAATGTTACACTGTTTTCACCCACTTGATAAGATAAACATTCTGAAGAAAATCGAGAAATATCCTGTTTAGACGATGATGAAACTTGTTTATAATATGCCGAACCGACAAATTCCACACTACATTGATACCCCGAAACTAATCCGGTTCCGACATCGTGAAAAATATTATCAAAATTAAAATAAAAATGATATTGAGAATCCACATACAAAACTATAACATCCGTCAAGTTTCCGCGTGTACATGTAAGATCGTAATTATCTAAATTAAGATTACCCGTAGCCGGTTTACCGACAAAAGAAATTGAACAAGACCCTTTTACCTCACCTATCCTGGTAGTAACGTACAAAATCGCCGAACTGCCGCGGAACGACTTATAGCAACGTACTTTCGCCGTCAACGAACCGTCCGAATCGGGCGTTACCGTAAGATAATCGCTTATAGCCGAACTTTTAAGCGGAGCGTTATCCGCCCACACGATACTCCAATCGACAGCCTTATTCGCCACGGTGGACGGAGTAATTATTGCCGTTACGGTTTCTTCAACGTACCCGCTTTCGGCGTTCAATACCGAAGTGGCGCGTTGTATCTGTATTTCCCCGCCGTTATC
>FR898476.1:7348-18499 GCA_000437515.1 Acidiphilium sp. CAG:727
CTTTTTTCCCCCGCCGTTATCTTCGTAATCTAATACGGCGTTATCCGCCTTATTTATGTATTTCTTGATTGTAGAACAACCCGTTAAACAGGTCATTCCGAATAATACGGCGGTTACAACGCCCATACATACTACTTTCAAAAATGCTTTCTTCATAATTTCTATCTCCTTTTATTTTTCCTTAATTAAAATACTTTTCCGCCGATTTCGAATACCCTTAAATAACCGTTCGACGCGGGTTTTATTCCCGTAGAGCCGCCCGAAGTACCCGCTAAATCGCTTAATAAAATCGAGCCTGTCTGATATACGACAAGAGATTTGTTTATTTTATCCCCGATAAATACGAGCGCGAATCTGCCTGTCTTTCCGTCTTTACCACCGCCCACGATTGTAAAATCCGCAAGATTTTGCGTGTTATCGAAACCCTGCACCGCATAGAGCGTATTAGCCTTAAACGTCAATTGATTATACAAATAATACATATTTACAAGCCCTTTGCCGTCGGAATTTTTAACATAAGACGCGAGCGCGTTAGTCAAAAGATTTTGCATTTCGACAGAAGTCATATAGTTCGTCAGCGCGGCTCCGATTATGTCGTTTACGTCTGCGTCTTTCATATAGTCAGACAATGCGTTATCCATTTCGTAGTCTTTAACGTAACCTTTTAGCAGATTGGCAAGCGTGGTCTTACTTACGTAATCTTCGCTTTTCTCGCTCCACTGCGTATACGTTCCGTCTTCGGTGTTTATACTTATAAACTTACGATAAAATACGTTTTCCGCGTCCGTATACGAGTATACTTTATTCGTTCCGTCGCGGGTTAAGCGGTAAATTTCGCCGTTAAACTTTATATCCGCTCCGCCGCTTAAACTGTTAAGTTCGACGGTCGTCAATTGTCCGTCCTGTTCGCTTATTTCGATTATTCCGCCATGCGCGTTCCCGTCCGACTTACTCCGTACAAGCGCGACTACGAGTCCCAAAACACCCAAAGACAGGACGCAGACGAGAACTACCGATATTATACTTTTTGATTTAGATCTCATAGTTTATCTCCGTCGTTATAAGCCCGTAAAAATATTTACGGGCCTACAACTACTATTGAATTATTTGTTGACCGTTAAAGTTACTTGTTTTACGTACGACGCCTTGTTAAACCAATTTACCTTTTTACTTGCGTCTTTCAAAGAAATAACCACTCGGTAATACTTGACGTTTTTGCTCGCCGATTGTACAGTCTGCGTTTTCGCGATTTCGGTAGTATCTGCTGACAACGCTTCCGTCTTACCGATAAACGTTTTACTTTCGTCAAAATAGAAAATCTGATACGTTACGTCCGCTTTATCCTTAATCGTTATCTTGTTGAATTTGTCCGCGTCGAAATAACCCGTACGAAGCGCGTGTTCGTCCTTGACTTCTTTACCGTCTTCAGCGTTCAATGCCCCGATCGTATACGAACTCGACTTTATATCTTTCGTCTTTTCGATTTTATCGATTTTTACGAACGCAAAACAAACGGACGCTATTACAAGCGTCAACGCCACGTAAAGTATGATCATGAAAATCTTATTCTTTTTAGTGCCTCTCATTTTTCTTCACTCCTTGTCCTTTCCGTGAATTTTTTACCGGAAGGATATTTATATACGGTTTTGTCTTTATATCTTTCCACTTTGGTGCCCGGCGGCAGTCTTTTTTTCACCACCAACGGATCCGCCGAAGAAAAATATCTGACGTACCTTTTTCCGCTCGGATATATAAACGTTACGCCGTTTTCGCCGTCTTTAACTTCCGTACCCTTCGGAATCTTAAACAAACTTCTAAGCGCAACGGATATATGCTGTAATTCGCTTTTATGGTATATTGACTTGCCGTTTTTATAACGACCGCCGTTTACCATTTCTTCGAGTGTCTACGGGTTCTTACGCTTCTGCGACGTCTTCTGCCCGCATAACTTACTCTTCTCTTTCTTGCTACTCTTCTCGCCTTTCCGCGAGTTCTTCTCGTTCTGTATGCCATATAGCACTCCTTTAACCTCTCCACGAGCAAGACTTCATATCGAAGACCGCCGTTTTAGTTTCGCCATAACGGTTTGGTTTACGTATAACTTTTACGTACCTATGATTTTTACCGACAACTGCGCATTTCGCATTATTTACGATATCTCTTTCACGATATCCGCCGCTCGTCTTCATTGCCAAACGCATAACGGGCGTAATTTTTATAAATGCCATAAAACACCTTTACCCGAACGAGATTTCTCCCGTTCGGGCTTACCTATTATTATTTTACTTTTTTCTCTTCCTGCTTGTCCGTCGGAGCGTTTGCCGCCGCGTCGAGTTGCGCACGAATATTTCGAATTAAATATTCGAGATTAGATTTATTCGTGTCGCCGTCGGGCGTTAAATTCTGCACGAACTCCACGCCGTATTCGTCGTATGCTTTTACGGAATAGGAATTGTAACGGATAAGTTTATTATCCGCGCCCGCTCTTACCGCTCTGCCGATTTCGAGATGTATTTTACCGTCTTTCGCCGTCGAGAATATATCTTCCATAACGGCATAACCGCCGTTATCTCTCGGTTTAAGCGAGCATTTTACTTCTCTTCCAAAACGCTTTCCGCGTACAAAGTAGTTGTTATACACTCTCCCGTTCGCGCCGCGATTCTTTTCACATTCAACGAATATAGGGAGAGAATCGTCCGCTATGTACTCGTTTTCGTCGATCATCGCCGCGTCCGTCGTCGTCTTTACTTCTTCGTTTACTGCCTGATTTTTGTTTTCTGCCATTTTTTTGTCCTCACTTTATTTTTATTTGATTTTCTTTTCTGATTGACTCTTTGAATTTCGCGTAACTCATATCCGCTCTTGGTACGAAAGCCCTTTCGTAGTTCGTCATTACAGCCGTATCTACCGCTTTCCCGGATACGCCTCGCGCCTTTAACGTCAGCAATATATCGTTCATCTGCGTTCGGTTTGCAAACGATACGCGATGCGTTACGAAACTGCCGTACTCAACGTAACCCAACATAACTAAGTAAAACCTGCCTTCGAAGTCTTCATTTTGCTACTCCTTATATAATTCTTTTATGATATTTCCGATAACGGTTTCCGCCGTTACCGTCTTACCATTTACTTGAAACGTATAGCCCTTTTCTCTGAATACCCGCTTTATACGCTTTTTGACTTCCGACACTTCGGGGAGTGCATTTATATGCACCTCTTCTTTCTGCCCCGCTATAAATTCGCCGTCAGCCGTTATCTTGTCTTCGCTTTCGTACTTCTCTTCGACCGCTTCTATGTTCGCCCGAACCTGTTCAGCCTTACCCGCCTTTTCCGCTTCTAACGTTTCGTTGATACGGTTGACGTTCCATACCACGTCTTTACCTAAATCGAACGTACCTTTCTTGACCGCCTTAACAAGTTTCTTCATATCTTCGACTTTAAGATCGGGCTTGAAATAGTCCTGCACCGGTACTAAAAATTCTTTCGTATCGAGCATTACCACAAGTTGCGAAAAACGGTAATCTTTATACTTTTCGAGTACCTTCCCGTCTTTATCCGCGAATCGCCTTGCCACCGCTATGTGATTAGCCGCCGCGCGTTTCTTCATTCCGAACTCCGCTTCGCAAAATTCGTAGATATTCGAATACACGAGCGAAAAGAAATTCGCGTTTATAGGCTTAATAGCACTATACAGCCTGTCTTTTTCAAACCTTATAAGGTCGTAACCGAACTTTATATGCCGCCACGAAAAGTCCGTCATATCGTCGGACAATTCTTTATACAACTCGCAAGCGGCTTTAAATTTTAAGTCGTCCGACACGCTTAACGCAGACTCGATATTTCTCATATTTTCACTCTCAATTTCAATTTATCGACAAAACCGTCTATAAAGTCTTTAATGTATTTACTCACCGTGTGATTGTGCCGATCACGAGCCTGTACTACACGGTAACTTCCCGTTTCCAACTCGAACATACAACACGGATATTCCGGAAACGCTTTCAGCCTTACGAGAAAGATTACGCATTTACCGTTTATTATTCTGTCGCAATATCCATACGAGCAATTATGAAATTTCTTCGCCCATAATTCCAATAAATTCGGCTCGGTTATAAGGTCGACGTACTTCTCTTCGTCTTCGTAAGAATAATTCGCGTAATTCTTAATCGCCGTCATAAAATCTTTTCGTTTTGCAACGTTACCGACAACTTTGTAATATCCGATTACCCTATCGTGAGCACGCATTAAATCTTTCGGAAACAGCACTTCTTTGCTTTTTATATCGAAATTCAATTTCTCGGCGATAACGATATAATCGTAATATATACCGAAATCCGCGTCGGAATTTTTACGATTTTGCATACGCACGTATTTCAGAATCTTTCTGACCGTGGTAGCGTCGTTCGCAATCTGAACGATTTTATTAAAACCGTAATACAACACCGCGTCTACGCTCGCTTCCGTAGGATATATACCGTAATCTCTGTATGCCGCTGCTATACTACGTACCGAACGTAACGACAACACCGATTTATCTATACCGTTAAAAATGTTCGGCTCGACGTTTAATACGCCCTTTATAGTGTTTCTTCTCATATAAAAGCCGTCTGCCACTGCATGACCGTACATTAACACGTTTTCGGCATAATCTCTGACGCACTCGTAAAAACCGTATTCCACAAGTCGCCTTACTCCCGCGTACTTCCAAAGCATAGCGTATATATCCGCAAAAGATTTAGTATATACCCCGCCTTGAACGTCGTTAAACTTTTCCGCATACTTTACGACGCCTTCTAAAATCGTTCCGTTAAGATCGTTTTTAACGTCGCCTAAATATTTGTAAAGATAGCCTACTACGACGTTCTTTTTTTTCCGCCACTCGCCGAGGCCCGTATAGAAACCGTAATAACCGCGATACAATCTCGAATAATACTCAACGTTACCTTTCTCGCCGTAAAACACTCGCGTTACTTCTTCCGCGCTTATATCCCCGCGACGGTATAACGGATAACTGCCCGCTTCGTCGAAATTTCCCGCATGCCATTCGGCTGAATAATCTATTTTAATGTCGTACCCGCGGAACACGACTCCGCCGTCGCACTTTTCAAAATAACCGAACGAACCTACGACGTTCAAACCTTTATGCGAATAATTCGCGTTATAAAACTTACAACCGCATTGCTCGCAACCGCACTCGTTGGGACACATAAACTCGCTCATTTTCTTTTTACCGACTTCGGCATAAGATATCTCGAAAGTTATATCCATAGTCGGACAATAACACTCGATTGTCTTTTCTTTCGGTTCCTTACGATAAAAGCAAATATGCGACTTTATCCCGCCGTACTCGTCGTATAGTCTTAACGCCTTACCCGTTCCGTCCGCTATCTTATGACCGTAAAAATCTATTAAGTTTTCCATAGCAAACCTCAAATAAAATCTTCAAGATTTACCATTTTCGAATTATCCGGGCGAATCTGCGCGGATAGCCGCTTATAACTCGTCCCGAACTTTTTCGCGAACATTTCGGCGACTTCGAAAGGTCCGACGCATTGTAGTTTTTCTGTCCGAGCCTTATTTTCAATATCTTTATACAATTCCCGAACGCTTATCTTTCCGTCTATTTCAAAATCGTCGGGTTCGCCCGATAACGCAATATCAACGCAGTCTATTACGTCTGAATACAATCGTTTATTTTTGTCGGTTTCGGTCGCAATATCCTGCATAAGCATTTCGATATACTCTCTCTTCTTCATACGGCGTATACCCCCATAACCGACTTAACGGCAGACTTGCATTTCTTTGCGGTTTCTTCGTCCATTCCGTTTATAAGGCTTTGTATATCCTTTAACAACACCTGCAAATCGCCGAATTTTACTCCGAATTTCGTAAGCACCGTATCACTCGCTATTTTTATACGACCGTTTAACCGGGCTATCTCTTCGTCCTTTTCGGATAAAGCCTTTTCCGCCGCTTCCAACTTCGCTACCGTTTCGGGATCCGTTATCTTCTCTATCTCTTTCGGCAACGACTTTAATTTTTCGATTTCACGACTATACTCATCACGTTCTTTTAACGCCTTTTCAAGACTCTTCTTCGTACGAGCCGCGTCGTCTTCACTCTTCTTAATCTTCTTCGCATTTTCACTCTCCGTTTCGCTCGCAGTCAATTCGAGTTGACTTATCTTCGCGTCGCGTTCTTCTATTGCTTTACGCAATTCTTCAACGCTTGCTTTTTCAACGTCCACCGTTCCCGTCAACTCTTCCCGTTCTTCTTTATCCAATCTCGCCAATAACGACAACTTCGTTATTCCGAGTTTTGTATTCGAGTACAAAAAGTCTTTCGGCAAATCTTCGTATACCTTGACGTATCTGTACGCCATGCTCGTTTTTATTCCGACTGCCTTTTCGCAATACTCGCCGAAACTTCCAAAACCCGCTTCGACGTAACTCTTTCCGTCGCGCATTTCTTTGAGTTTCTCGGCGAACTCCACCATTCCGCTTACGACGTATGCACCCTTACGGCATATTTCCGTATGCAAAGTAACGAATTTACGCTGGTTATCCGTAAGATCCGTCATACTTCCGTAATCGCCGCTTGTGATAATCTCACATAACTTTAAGTTTTCCATAATATTCTCCTTATTTTTTCGCCCGTGGGCGTTTTAGCCGATTATGCTTACGTATTCGCACTCGTGTTTCTTTCGGTCTGCAAGCACGATACATTCAAACTTGCCTCTATCGTAACGAACGTTAAGCGTTTGCCCCGATATGTTCGCAAGCATTTTTTCGAACTCTATCAGTTCCCGATATCCGGCGACGTTTATCTCTTCGATAACTTTTTCTTCGCTGCCTTCGATATTCTCGCCGAATTCGTTATTTTTGAATTTTCGCCTTAATACTTTCATTCTTTGCTCCTTTCTCTCATTGTCCCGCCCGCAACACCACTACGAGCGGGAACTAAAGGAGAAATTGCCGATATACGGATTCGCACCGTAAACGGTCTTCCGACCGCAAACTCTTACCGGCATTTTTGTACTCAAATACAAAATTTACTCCGACAAACTGTCAATATCGTCCTCGAACTCGTCGAATACGTTCTCTATTTCTATCTTCTTACAGATATCCGGAATATCCTGCGGAGTTTTGAAGTCCATTTTATCGCACACGACCTTCCCGTCCTCGAAAAGCATTTTACAGTTCTTACAACTTCTGCAACGCCATTTCTTCTCTTTCATTGACGTTCCCGCTTTACGCGTACTTCTCTTGATTTCCGGTAACAACAACCATATAAAAGCCACCGTTACTACGATAAACAAAACCACCAACAAAACGTTTACAACGATATCCCACACCATAACTTCTCCTTTTTGTACTCGAATACAAAATAGTCATTGTTAAATGACTTTATGGCTGCATTATAGTATATAAAAAATGACTTGTCAAGTATTTTTAATAAAAAAGTTGAAAATAAATGACTTTTGTTTTATAATTTTCCAAAGGAGAAGAGTTATGAATACAAAAATTATCGAACTTAAAAAACTTTTACGCGAAAGAAAAATCACCTATAAAGAACTGTCCGAAAGAACAAACATACCCGAAGGCACTCTAAAAAATATCTTTTCAGGGTTTACAAAGAACCCCCGAATCGATACTATACAAACAATTGAAAACGCACTCGCGACAGACACAAAAACGTCTGACGTCAAAATAGTAAATACTTACACTTCAAGCGAAGAAGAAGAAATATTGGATATGTACCGCAAACTTTCAAAAGAAAATAAATCGGTCATATTGAAAAATTTTTATATTCTACTTAACCCCGATGAAAGATCTGATTATCAAATCTTGAAAAATATCAAATAAGGAGAGAAAAACTATGAATTTCACACTTCTTGACGCCACACCACCTGTAAACACAACGTCCGACGCATATTCCCCCGCTCTTGAACCGGTAATAATTATTCTTTGCATTTGGTTGGTTATCAGTATAATCCACAGTGTCTGTTCTTGGGCAACCCCTTTTCATATATCGGCAATACGCTCAAATCAAGATAAAACGATAAAATTGATGGAACAGCAATTAAAACTTGAACAACAAAAACTCAAAATAGAAAACCAACGCTTACAACTTGAAATTGAAAAATTAAATTTAGAGAGAGCAAAACAAAATTTGCCGCCTTATATTCCCAAGTCATTAGATACAAAACCGACGGCAACTCCCGAACCTAAACAAGAAAAACACGCCGTATAATTTAGTCGCGCGGGCGTATATATCCACGTACGCGAATAAAAAAAATTAAGACTTTTTTATACACTGCTTATGTTACAAACAGTTACTATAAAAAAGTCTTATTCTATTGATTTTTAACCCGATTTTACCGTTTTGTTTTCAATATGCTATACTATTCTTTATCAACGATAAGGAGTAGTTCTATGAAAACAACCGACAAAATCTATCAGAACGCGCTTGAAATCAATTCAATGTCCTTGCAAATTATCGCCTGGATAAACGAAATGCGTTCAAAGCAAGATCAAATCGTCGCTATCCCTACGCGACACACCCCGCAGCCACGTGAAGATTCGGCTATCGCCGAAATTGCAGATTGTCAACTGAATAATAATTTTCAAGATTTTCTCAAAATGCAGAATGAGGAAATTATGAAAAGAAAATACGGAAAAGGTTCTTATATTAAACGTTTCAAAAGAAGAAAAGACGGTTCAATTTATACCTATTATCAAGGTTCGTTTATACTCGACGGCAAGCGTATTTGTCTTACCGCTAAAACCCAAAAACAAATGATTGAAAAGTTAGACGAACTCTACAAACAAAAAACAACGTCGATTACTACACACTCGACTGAAACGTTAAAAACTTATTCGGAAAATTACGCCCAACGAAAAACAAGCACGATGACCGAAAGATCCGCTATCGAATGGAAACGACAATTGAATTCAATTATATCGGTTCTCGGTGAAAAACAAATAAACGCAATCACCGTCGTCGATATCGAAAACTTTCTTATAGCGCAATCGGCAGGAAGAAAAACCAAATTTTACGACGTTCTGAACGGTATCTTCGAAGACGCTATAAGACACGATATTATAACGGTAAACCCCGTCAAAAAAACCGACAGACCGAAAGTTATCCAAAAACATAAATACAGAGCATACGAATTTTCGGAACAAAACACAATGATTCATTCGCTACCCGAAAAATATGCTCGGCTATTCGTATTTTTATGTTGTACGGGACTTCGAATTTCGGAATGTCTTGCTCTCGCTTCGGATGATATAAAGCCCAACTATATTCACGTAACGAAAATTAAAGATTCGACCACTAACGAAATTTTCTACCAAACGAAAAACGGCGAAGAACGAAAGGTTATCTATCACGAAAGTTTACGACCGTATATAAACGTAGAATTTTGGCAATCGCTTACACACAGAAAAGTAAGCAGACAATTTCAACCTATATACAGTCAATTCAAAAACGTAAACTTACATTCGACAAGACACACCTACGCTTCACTTGCTCACTTCGTAGGAATAGACGACAAAATCATTCAAAATCAACTCGGTCATAAAACGCTCGCTATGACGCAAGACACATATACGAACATTATGATACCGGGAGAGAGTATTATACTTTCTTACTTTGAAAAACTGAAAGAGATTATACGTTTTACAAGGTGATTTCGTCCACAAATCATTACACAAGTTTTTCGCAAAATATAAAAAATCGCCGCTTTTCGCGACGTTACACAGGAAATTGCAACGACAAAACACAAAAAAATAAGGATAATTCTTTGTGAATTATCCTTATTTTGGTGGACAGGGGTGGATTCGAACCACCGAAGTCGGTGACGACAGATTTACAGTCTGTTCCCTTTGGCCGCTCGGGAACCTGTCCGTATATTGGAGCTGGCGATTGGAATCGAACCCACAACCTGCTGATTACAAGTCAGCTGCTCTGCCAATTGAGCTACACCAGCAATATGAACTAATGGTGCCTTAGGGCGGAATCGAACCACCGACAGAGGGATTTTCAGTCCCTTGCTCTACCGACTGAGCTACCAAGGCGTATATATTTTTGCCCTTAAATTTCTTTAAGGGCAAAATATGGCGACCTGGATGGGGTTCGAACCCACGACCTCTAGCGTGACAGGCTAGCGTTCTAACCAGCTGAACTACCAGGCCATATAATAATGCAAGTGTAAAGTTGTGAGTGGTGGGCCTTCTAGGACTCGAACCTAGGACCGGCCGGTTATGAGCCGGCTGCTCTAACCAACTGAGCTAAAGGCCCGTGTCTTTATCGACGTGGTCGGGGTGAAGAGACTCGAACTCCCGACCCCAAGGTCCCAAACCTCGTGCGCTACCAACTGCGCTACACCCCGTCAACGAATTACAACGCTCGTATATAATATCATATGAGTTGTACTTTGTCAAGCGTTTTTTTGATAATTTGTCAAAGTTTTTTTTCGACCGCTTCCGCCTCGTCTTCAAGTTCTTTTTTGACGCTTTCCACCGTTGCGACCTGCAACGAACAAACTCCGTTTTCCGCCGCAATTTCGCGCTTTTTCTTTATTTCGCATACTATCAACTCTATAATCGGAAGCGCGAATTGAGCGCAATAAAGTCCGCCAAGACAATACGTACAGGTTCTATACGCGGAAAGCCTGCCGACACTGCTTAAAGCGAAGCACACCGACGCGGATACAAGCGACAGAGCGGCAAAAAACACTATCCCGCTCTTTCTTTCGCCGTAAAACTCGTCGCCGCCGAACGCGATTTTCGCCGAATAGTACGTTACGAGCAGACTTAAAAGCATAAGCGCGATCGATATAATTATTCCGAAAGTACCTGAAACGGCGTTGAGTTTCGCCGTTCTTTCGCCGACGAAGTCGCCCGCGCCGNNCGCCGAGGCCCCCCGCGCCGACTACGGGAGTATTCAATACGTTTGCGGATATAACCGTCGTTACGACGTAAACCGCCGCGATCGCAAGCGTTACGACCGCGTTTATAAGACTTAATATTCTGATTTTTTTCATCGTGTTTTTTATATTTACTACGTATAAGCCCACCCTTTAGGGAGTATGCTATCCCGTTGAAGCGGGAGATGTGGCGCGCGTGGCGCGACGAAGAGGGGCGA
>FR898476.1:18558-19004 GCA_000437515.1 Acidiphilium sp. CAG:727
GAGCGGATTATCGGATAAGTTCGGGTTTGAGAGTTTCGCCTGCAAGAGAATTTTTCACTCCGAGCATATCGCAGATAGTTTTTGCAATATACGCGTAAGTCGGTTTCGTACCGAGATTTACGGGCTTGATTTTTTTGCCGTAAACGAGAAGCGGAACGTATTCTCTCGAATGATCGGTCGACGGCGTTGACGGGTCGCAACCATGGTCTGCGGTGATAAAAAGCACGTCGTCGTCGCGCATCTTCGAAATAAAATCGTCCAACCGAGCCGAAAACTCGTTAAGGGCTTTCGCATAACCGACGGCATCGTTTCTGTGCCCGTAAAGCATATCGAAATCGACGAGATTCACGAAGCACAGTCCGTCGAAATCTCTATTACGGTATTCTGCGGTTTTATCCATTCCGTCGCTATTATTGACGGTACGTACGGCGTCGGTCGTACCCCTG
>FR898476.1:19097-19308 GCA_000437515.1 Acidiphilium sp. CAG:727
CGTCGAGCATAGTGTCGTCAGGCGGAAGAAGCGAGAAATCGTGACGGCGGGAAGTACGGGTAAAATTACTTTTATCGTCGCCGATAAAAGGTCTTGCGATAACCCTGCCGACGGCGTTTTTACCCGTCAGAATCTCCCTTGCGATTTCGCAATAACGGTAAAGTTCTTCGACGGGAACTACGCTTTCGTTCGCGGCGACCTGAAACACGCT
>FR898476.1:19378-19911 GCA_000437515.1 Acidiphilium sp. CAG:727
TCTTCGCCGTAGTCTTTGATGACTTCCGTTCCCGAATACGGCTTATTGCAGATCGCTTTCCTGCCCGTCCGGCGTTCGAATTCGTCGATCACGTCTTTCGGAAATCCGTTCGGATAGGTCGGAAGCGGCGACGGCGAGATAACCCCCGCGATCTCCCAATGCCCGATAGTGGTATCTTTGCCCGCGCTCTTTTCGGCGAGTCTTGCGTACGCGCCGATCGGAAAGGCTTCTTTTTCGCCGAAGTCAACGCCGTCGATATTGAAAAGCCCTAATTTTTTAAGCGCGGGAACGTCGAGTATACCCGTATCGTAGCAAGCCCTGAAAGTATTGCTGCCCTCGTCGCCGAATGCGGCGGCGTCGGGAAGTTCGCCTATGCCGAAACTGTCGGCAACGATTAAAAAGATTCTCATTTTTTCCTGCTCCTTATGCCAGATAAGAACAATACGCCGTCAGACCATGGTTCGTATTATTCTTGTCCGGCATATCGTTTTAATTATAAGCCACCCTTCCGGGAGTATGCTCTCCCGTTGAAA
>FR898476.1:19992-22484 GCA_000437515.1 Acidiphilium sp. CAG:727
GCTGCACTCGCGATGACAGTAAGATTGCCGCGCTTTTACGGCGTCTTTCGTTTACAGATTGCGGAATTGATAGTTATACAGCGTGGCGTATACGCCGTTCTTTCGCATAAGTTCGTCGTGAGTACCCCGCTCTTCTATTCCGTCGGAGGCAAGCACTACTATTTCGTCGGCGTTTTTCACCGTAGAAAGCCTGTGCGCGACGACTATGGTCGTTCTGCCGACAGAAAGTCTTTCGAGGGCTTCCTGTATCTGCATTTCGGTTACGTTATCGAGCGCGGAAGTCGCCTCGTCGAGTATAAGCACGGGCGGATTTTTCAGAAAAGCCCTTGCGATAGCCACTCTCTGCCTTTGCCCGCCCGAAAGTTTAACCCCTCTTTCACCGACGTAGGTATCGTAGCCGTCGTCGAGCGATTCGATAAATTCGTCGATATTCGCGTTTTTCGCCGCTTCTTTTATCCGTTCGTCGGTAGCGTCGAAGTCGCCGTAGGCGATATTTTCTTTTATCGTTCCGCCGAAAATGAACACGTCCTGCGCTACTATGCCGATATTGCGGCGAAGGTCGTACAGACTCATATCCTTTATATCTATGCCGTCTACGGTTATTTTACCCGAATCTATATCGTAAAATCTCGGGATAAGATTGCAAAGCGTCGTCTTTCCCCCGCCGGACGGTCCGACCAGAGCGACGGTCTTTCCCGCCTTTATATCGAGCGACAGATTATTAAGTATCAGGTGCGCCTCGTCGTCGGTTTCCTTTTTGTATCTGAAACTCACGTCGTCGAATTTTATATCGCCTTTAAGCGTTCCGACTTTGACGGGCTTCGGGCAGTCTTCTTCGGGTTTTACTTCCATCACTTCGATGAAGCGTCTGAAACCCGTCATACCCTCTTGTATCTGCTCGAAAATAGCGATAAACGTCCTGATGGGCGTGATAAGCATCGCGACGTACAGCACGTAAGACGTAAGTTCGGAAGCGGTTATCATACCGTAACAGAAAAACAAACCGCCCGCTAAAAACGCCGTAAGATAGAGTATATCCATAAAAAGCGTCATCGCGGTATGAAATCTGCTCATCGCCTTGTATTGCCAACTTCTCGCCTCGACGAGTTGCCCGTTCGCTTCGCCGAATTTTTCGAGTTCGTGTTTTTCGGCGGTATAGGCTTTGGATACCCTTATGCCCGAAACCGCGCTTTCGACCGCGGCGTTTATCTCGGAAGTTTTCTCCCTCGACCTTTTGAACGCCGACATAAGTTCGAGCCTTAATTTTACGGCAATCAACGCGATTATCGGAATAACCGCAAGCACTATAAGCGCGAGCCACGGATTTATAAGCGCAATCATTATGAGCGCGCCGATTATGGAAACTATCGACAAAAACACGTCTTCGGGTCCGTGGTGAGCGAGTTCGGAAACTTCGAAAAGGTCGTTTACGAGCCTGCTCATTATCGAGCCCGTTTTCGTTTCATCGTAGTATGAAAACGGCAGTTTTTGCAGGTGAGCGAACAGTTCGTTACGCATATCGGCTTGTATTCTTACGCCGACGACGTGTCCCCAGTAAGTGATTACGTAGTTCATAGCCGCTTTAAGAAGGAATATCCCAAGCAGCACGCCCGAACAAATCAACACGTAGTTAAGGCTTGCCGAGTCTATCATTTTGCCTGCGACTTTGGGGTAAACGAGATTACAGACCGACACGACGAACGCGCAAAACAAATCGATAAAGAAAAGTTTTAAGTGCGGTTTGTAATAACTCGCGAATTTTTTAAGCATTTCAATCTCCGTAAAGTATATCCTGCGCTATGTTTTTATAGAACAAGCGTTTTATTTCACCGCGCTTTCTCGTAAGCGCGAGTATCCACATAAGTTTGCATATGACGGCTTCGGGGGTCATGTCGTAAGACTCCAAAAAGCCGTACCTTTCTTTAAGGCTTTTGCCGACCTTATAGACGGTCATGTCGCTGCCTTCGTTTACGACCTGCGTACACATGACTGCGATTTTGCCTTTTTTACGCCATTTTTCGATGACGTCGTAAAAATCGAATTCTTCGCCGTCGGGAATCCCGCCTACGCCGAAACTTTCGACTATCACCGCGTCGGAAAGTTCGAAATATCTGTCCAGAATTCTCGCGTCCGCGCCGGGGGTCATCTTGAAAAGCCCCACTTTGCCGTCGAGTTTGTCGTAAAAAATCGGGGCTTTGGGCTTACGCGAACGGTCGTAAGAAATTACCGTTTTATCTTGGATAACCGCCTTATAGGGGTAGTTTATGCTTGAAAACGCATTGTAACTTTTGCTCCTCGTTTTCTTCGCGCGCGTACCCGCTATGACCTTGCCGTCGAATACTATCTGCACGCCGTAAGCGCGTTTGTCCGCGGCGTATAAAAAGGCGTCGTAAAGATTGGTCCTCGCGTCCGTTACGTCTAAATCTATCGGTTTTTGCGATCCGGTTATAACTATCGGCTTCGGACTTCTTTGTATGAGATACGAAAGAGCC
>FR898476.1:22492-24804 GCA_000437515.1 Acidiphilium sp. CAG:727
TGAGATACGAAAGAGCCGCGGCTGTGTACGCCATCGTATCCGTTCCGTGGCATATAACGAAACCGTCGTAATCGTCGTAATTGTTTCTTATCGCGGCGGCAATTTCGAGCCACCTTGCGGGCGTAACGTTCGTACTGTCGATGTTCATCAGTTGAACGGCGTTTACGTCGCAAAAATCCCCGACGTTTATAAAAGACAGTATCTCGTCGGTCGTAAGCGCGGGCGAAAGCCCGTTTTTACCGCTTTTGGAAGCGATAGTGCCGCCCGTCGCTATCATTAAAATTTTTTTCCGTTTATTCGTCATAACCCGATTTTAGCACAAAACGCCGCAAATGTCTATGCTTTTAGTATTATTTATTTTTATATTATATATAAAAAGGGTTTGACAAAATTCAAGAGAAAGGCTATACTTATAACCGATTTTTTTGAGGAGCGTACACAATGGATACGAGAAGCGACGTAAGAAACATCGCGATTATCGCCCACGTAGACCACGGCAAAACGACGTTGGTAGACGGACTTCTGAAACAGAACAACGTCTTTCGCAGTAACGAAGTAGTCGGCGAAAGAGTTATGGACAGCGGCGATATAGAGAGAGAAAGAGGAATTACCATCCTCGCCAAAAATACGGCGGTAATTTACAAAAACACCAAAATAAACATAATCGACACTCCGGGACACGCCGATTTCGGCGGCGAAGTAGAGCGTATACTCTC
This sequence comes from Acidiphilium sp. CAG:727, assembly GCA_000437515.1. Taxonomy (GTDB): domain Bacteria; phylum Bacillota; class Clostridia; order Christensenellales; family Borkfalkiaceae; genus UBA10281. Next base: position 23,209 of record FR898476.1, read on the forward strand.
TATGGTAGACGGCGTGGTACTGCTCGTAGACGCGGTGGAAGGCTGCATGCCTCAGACGAGATACGTACTTAAAAAGGCGTTGTCGCTCAATAAAAAACCCGTCGTATGCGTAAACAAAATCGACAAAGGCGGCGACGTAAATCAGACGATCGACGGCATAATCGACTTGTTTATAGAACTCGGCGCGAACGACGAGCAACTCGATTTCAAAGTAATTTACGCAAGCGCGAAACAAGGCTGGGCGACGGCGGACTTAAACGTTCCGAGCGATAACCTCAACCCCTTGCTCGACGCTATTTTAACCGAAATACCCGCTCCGACGGGCGAAATGAACGCCCCCCTGCAGGCAATTATCTGTAACGTAGACTACGACGAATACGTCGGTCGTATAGGTATAGGCAGAATAGTCCGCGGAAGCATCAAAGACGCCGAAAGCGTTACGATTATACACACCGACAAGACCACGACCAACGCAAGAGTAGGTAAACTCTATCAGTTCGAAGGGCTTAAAAGAGTGGAGGTTACCGACGCGAAAATGGGCGACATCATAGCCGTTTCGGGCCTTGACAAAATAAACATAGGCGAAACGATCTGCACGCCCGACTGCATAGAACAACTCCCCTTCGTCGCCATCGACGAACCGACCGTTTCTATGTATTTTATGGTAAACAACAGTCCGTTCGCGGGTAAAGAGGGCAAATACGTTACTTCCCGCCACCTGCGCGCAAGACTTTTCAAAGAGATAGAAACCAACGTTTCGATGAGAGTCGAAGAAACGGACAGCGCGGACACTTTCAAGGTGTTCGGCAGAGGCGAACTTCACCTTTCGATACTTATCGAAAACATGCGCCGCGAAGGCTACGAATTTCAGGTTTCCCGCCCGAAGGTAATCTTCAAGGAAATAAACGGCAAGTGCCACGAACCTATGGAAGACCTCGTAGTGGAAGTACCCAACGACTACGTCGGGGCGATTATGAACAAACTCGGCGCGAGAAAAGGCGAACTCGTCGATATGACCGCCGACGACAGAGGCGGAACGAAACTTCAATTCAAAATTCCCGCAAGATGCCTTTTCGGCTACAGAAGCGAAATGCTCACCGACACGAAAGGTTTCGGCATAATGAGTCACGTTTTTGCGGGGTACGAAGAATACAAAGGCGACATACCCGGCAGAACGAGAGGCTCGCTCGTAGTATTCGAAACGGGCGTTACCACTCAATACGGCTTATATAACGCGCAGGAACGTTCTACGTTGTTTATCGGCGCGGGCGAAAAAGTTTACGAAGGCGAAGTGGTCGGCGAAAACTCCCGCGAAGACGATCTGGTCGTAAACGTGTGCAAACTCAAACACCTTACCAACAGCAGAGCCTCGGGAAGCGACGAAGCGTTGAAACTCATCCCCCCGACCGTACTTTCGCTCGAACAATGCCTTGAATTTATCGCGGACGACGAACTCGTGGAAGTTACGCCCGTAAGCATAAGACTTCGCAAAAAGATTCTTTCGAAAGACCTTCGTATGAAAGAATGGGCTAAAACCAGAAAATAATAAAACGATATAAAAGTTACGCCCCCGGCAGTTCAACTGCCCGCGGCGTT
>FR898476.1:24847-26264 GCA_000437515.1 Acidiphilium sp. CAG:727
TTTTACGGTAGGAAATCTCAACGCCATAAACGAATCGTTGAAAACCCCGTCGGCAAATCTGCCGATTAAGGTCATCGCTTCGACGCCCGCCGCGCGTCTGCCGTAGCGGAATACGGCAATCATTACGAGCGACAAATCGAATACGATTATAACCGTCATTATTATCGCTATTATCAAAGCCGTTTTAGGCGGAATTTTTTTGAGCAGTTTATCGAGCGGACGATATATTCCGAACACCACCGCCACGCACAACAACCCCCAGAAAAGCATTATAGGGATAGTCGTTCTGCCGTTTATGTTAAGCGGCAATTTCGAATAATCCCAAAACACCGCGCCGAGTATCTTTTCGGCTAAAAACGACAATACGTATTCGATAAAACCGCCGCCGAGCGCGCCGAGAAGATACACTTCGTATATTTTACGGCGGTTATGTAAAAGCATTATTATAAATACCGCGCCCGCGCCGTACACGAAGTTGAACGGAGTTATTATACTGCCGTTGCAGAACATAAAGCCCTTGCCTTTTACAAGGTTAAGGAGCATTTCGTGAATACTGCCCACAAGCCCGCCGAGCATATAAATAAAGACGTATTCGGCAAAACTTATTTTGCTTTTTTCCTTTTCGGAAACGACCGCTTTGGGCGTTTCGACTTTTTCTATAGTTTCTACCTTTTCCATACCGTCCTTAATTTTACGCAAACGCAAGCGCTCCGTCAATACATAATACGGGCGAATGTTGAAAAATGAACACTGCCGAAAACAGTGTTCATTTTTGAAGGTATACGTTTGTTTTTAAGCGGCAGTATTATTCTTGTCCGGCATCGGATAACGCCGTATTCTTTTCTTCGTCGCGTAATACGAAGTTGAAAACAAAAGCCGCCGCATTAAACAGAGTTACAAGTATAAAAGGAATAAATGCCGTAGTGTAACAAACCCATCCATAACCTTTTACCGACGCTGTTACCGCCACACCGAAAATCATATACAAGAGTGATTGCAACATTTGTAAAACCACCGATACAATAAGCATAATCAGTCGAAACTTTTTGGAATTTTTCGCCATAATCAAGCCACCGAAAATCACCGTAAGCAAAGCGGTTAAAAGCGCAAACCAGCAAATCACCCCGCCAAGAATTTTTGCCCAAAGAAAATCTTCCGAAAAAATAAATGAATCCGGATTAAAACCTAACATATTCCAACCAAGTACTTTGTGATTCACAGGTACGTATATCTGCCCTAAATAGTCGTCGTCAAAGACTCCCTGCGTTACACGGACAACATAACTGCTAAAACCTACAATGATAGTAAGCGCGGCGGCAATAATCAATCCGCCCACTATAAATCTTTTTGCCTTTTTCATTTCTTCTCCTTTAGCCACAGATGATTGTTTTTGAACTCGGTCTTGCGCCGTGTTTTC
>FR898477.1:0-7484 GCA_000437515.1 Acidiphilium sp. CAG:727
CGGCTACGTTATCGCGTTCGCGTTCGTAAAAAACGCATACGGCAGGGCGTTCTTCGCGTGTTTCCCGCTGCCGCTCGCAGTATTCGTAATAAACGGCGTAAAGGGCGTAATCAAGGGCAGCGATATAGACGTCGCTTCCGTCGTCCGCAGTTACGAGAATACCCTCGCGCTCGACGGCTACCTGAATATTCTGTGCGAACTTAAAAACGGTAAGACTTACGCCGAAATCGACGGAAAGTATTTTGACGGAAGGTGCAGTCTGACGCGGGTAAACGCCGCTCTTAACCTGTTTAAGATTCGCCGCGAAGAAGAACTCGGAAATTACGAAAACGCTACTTCTCTCGCCGAAAAAACGCTCGATAACGGAATAAGCGACTTCGAAACGAAAGCCGAAATCGCTTCGATCGGGTATAACGCGGGTATTTTCGAACTCATAGAAAAGTGCGGCGACGTAAGCGAATATCTCGACTTATCCGAAGAACCTTTCGCTTGCAGATTGAGGCTCGAAAAGGCTAAATACGCCGGCGACGACAAATACGTCGAAGTTGCGAAAAATACGGCGTTGAAACGTTGCGACGAGTGTTATTTTCCGGGCGACGGCAAATTCCATAAAAAACTTATCGAAAGACTGCTTTAAGCGGTCTTTTTTTATACTCATCGTTGCGGTGCGGTTGACAATATACGCGTCGTTTTGAGCGGAGCGAATAATTCCCCGGAAGGGCAACTTCCGTAGCGGCGTAAACGACCGGCAAAAACCAGCTGAATTTTACGCGCGACAAAAAAGAATTTCACAAAAACGCTTTACTTATTTCTTATAATAGTTTATAATATATACTATATTATAACTTTCTACGCTAAGGAGAGTAAAATGGATATCGAAAATAAAGTCGAAGGGAGTTACGGCGCGGACCAGATACAGGTTCTCGAAGGACTCGAACACATCAGAAAACGCCCCGGCATGTATATAGCCTCGACGGACGAAAGAGGTCTTCACCATCTCGTAAAAGAGATAGTGGACAACTCCGTGGACGAGGCTCTCGCAGGCTACTGCGATACCATTACCGTAACTATCGAAGAGGACGGTTCCTGTTCGGTAAGGGATAACGGAAGAGGTATCCCCACGGGCATACACGAAAAAGAAGGCGTTTCGACGGTAGAAGTCGTCATGACCAAACCAAACGCGGGCGGCAAATTCGGCGGCGGCGGATATACGGTTTCGTCGGGTTTGCACGGCGTAGGTCTTAAAGCCGTAAACGCTCTTTCCGAATACGCTTCGGTAGACGTATATCAGAACGGTAAACACTACCGTCAGGAATACGACAGGGGCGTTCCGCGTTCAAGACTTTTCGTCGTGGGCGATACGGACGAAACCGGTACGAGAATAACTTTCAAACCCGATTACGAAATTTTCGAAACGACGGTTTTTAACTATAATACCATAAAGAGTATTCTTCGCGACTTCGCGTTTCTTAACGCCGGTCTTAAAATCGTTCTCGAAGACAAGAGGGCGGGGCAGGAAGCGAAAGACGAACTTTTGTACGAAGGCGGTATTACCGAATACGTCGAATTTTTGAACGCCAATAAAGAGCCTATAAGTCAGGTGCTTTATTTCCGCGAAAATTACGACGCCGTTTCGGTTGAAATCGCAATGCAGTATAACGACGGTTATAACGAAAACGTAATCGCATTCGCCAACAACGTAAACACCAAAGAAGGCGGCACGCATATCGACGGATTCCGTTTCGCGCTTTCGAAACTCGTCAACGACGCGGGCAAGAAACTCAATCTTATAAAAGACGACGATAAACTCGCCGGCGAAGACGTCAGAGAAGGTCTGACGGCGGTTATTTCGGTTAAACTCCCCGAACCTCAATTCGAGGGTCAGACCAAGACGAAACTCGGCAACAGCGAGATGAGAGGCTACGTACAAAAGGCTATGACCGAAGGATTAGGCACTTATCTCGAAGAAAACCCCGCTTTCACCAAAGAAATACTCACCAAGTGCTTAACCGCGAAACGCGCGAGAGAGGCGGCGAGAAAGGCGAGGGAGGCGACCAGAAAAACGGCTTTCGAAAGCACCGCGCTTCCCGGCAAACTTGCGGATTGTTCCGAAAAGAACCCCGAACTTTGCGAGATTTATCTCGTAGAGGGCGATTCGGCAGGCGGAACCGCAAAACAGGGCAGAGACAGGCGCTTTCAGGCAATATTGCCCCTCCGCGGTAAAATACTCAACGTAGAAAAGACGAGGGTAAACAGAGTACTCGAAAACGAAGAAATCAAAGCGATGATCACCGCGTTCGGCGGCGGCATGCTCGAAGACTTCGACGTAACGAAGATTCGTTACGACCGCGTAATATGTATGACCGATGCGGACGTAGACGGTTCTCACATAAGAATATTGCTTTTGACGTTCTTCTTCCGCTATATGCGCCCGCTCGTAGAGCAAGGGCACGTTTATATCGCGCAACCTCCGCTTTATAAGGCAACCAAGAACAAAGTCGACTACTATTTCTATAACGACGCGGATAAAGACGCGTTCTGCCGCGAAAACCCGCGCAGCGATATTCAACGCTATAAGGGCTTAGGCGAAATGGACAAGCAGCAACTTTGGGATACGACGATGAACCCCGCGACGCGTACTCTTCGTAAGGTTACGATTGACGACGCGGTCGAAGCGGACGCTCACTTCGCGCTTTTAATGGGCGAAGAACCGGAGCAGAGAAGAAAATTCATCGAAGAAAACGCGAAATTCGCTAACCGCGAACTCGATACCTGACGGAGGAAGGAACGATGGCTAAAAAAGAATTCGATCAGGCTTTGACGGCTGAATTCAAAAGAACTCTCGATATGACGAAAATCATAGACATCGAGGTTGAAAAAGAACTTAAACAGAGTTTTATAGACTACGCCATGTGCGTAAACCGTTCGAGGGCGATACCCGACGTAAGGGACGGTCTTAAACCCGTTCACAGACGTATTCTTTACTCGATGAACGAACTCGGTCTGACTCCGGATAAAGCGTATAAGAAGTGCGCCGCGATCGTCGGCGACGTTTTGGGTAAATATCACCCCCACGGCGACAGTTCGGTATACGACGCGCTCGTTCGCCTTGCGCAGGATTTCTCGATAAACATGCCGCTCGTCGACGGACACGGCAACTTCGGCTCGGTCGACGGCGACCCCGCGGCGGCGTACAGGTACACCGAAGCCAGAATGAGCAAAATGGCGCTCGAAATGCTTCGCGAAATCGATAAGGATACGGTAGACTTCTATCCCAACTTCGACGATACGCGTATGCAGCCCGTAGTTCTTCCCGCAAGATATCCGAATCTGCTCGTAAACGGAGCGGACGGTATCGCGGTAGGTATGGCTACGAATATTCCGCCGCATAACCTCGGCGAAGTAATCGACGGAACGGTCGCGCTTCTCGATAATCCGGATTTATCCGTAGACGACCTTCTTAAATATATCCCGGCTCCCGATTATCCCACGGGCGGCATAATAATGGGCAGAAGCGGTATAAGGAACGCTTACAGAACGGGCAGGGGCGGTTACGTTCTCCGCGCGAGATGCGAAATCGAAGAGTTCAACAATGGTACGAGAGAGAGAATTATCGTAACGGAACTCCCGTATCAGGTAAACAAACAGAAACTTATCGAAACCATTGCCGATTACGTCAAGAATAAGCGTCTTGAAGGCATTTCGAATATCAACGACGAATCCGACAGACACGGTATGAGGGTCGTTATCGAAGTAAAGAAAGACGCCAACGCGCAAGTCGTGCTTAATTCTCTGTATAAACAGACGAATTTGCAGGTTTCGGGCGGTATAATCTTACTTGCCCTTGTCGGCACGGATCCCAAAGTACTCAACTTAAAGGAAATTCTCGAGTATTACGTCGCTCACCAGAAAGACGTAATCACGCGCAGAACGAGATTCGATCTCAATAAAACCAAAGAGCGCGAACATATCGTAAAAGGACTCGTTATCGCGCTTGCGAATATCGACGAAGTAATAGCGATAATCAAACGCAGTAAGGATAAAGACGACGCGTCTAAACAACTTATGGACGCGTTCCTGCTCGACGAAAAGCAAACCACCGCCATTCTCGAAATGCGTCTTCAAAGACTTACGTCTATGGAGGTCGATAAACTTAACGAAGAACTCCGTCAACTCGAAGCGGTTATCGCCGATCTCGAAGACATTCTTCAAAAGCCCGAAAGAGTGGTTGCCATTATCAAAAACGACCTGCTCGATATAAAAAACAGGTATCCCACGCCTAGAAAAACAGAAATCTCGACCGATTACGCGGATATCGGCGAAGCAGATCTTATCGAAAGAGAAGACGTCGTCATTTCTATGACGCATTTAGGCTACGTAAAGAGATTGAGCGTTAAAGAATGTAAGGCTCAACGTCGCGGCGGCAAGGGCGTTACGGCGCACAAACCCAAAGACGAAGATTTCGTCGAGAATATGTTCGTATGCTCCACGCACGACGATTTGTTGTTCTTCTCTTCGCTCGGTAAAGTATACCGTCTTAAAGGCTACGAAGTACCCGAAGCGCAGAAAGCGGCAAGGGGCAGAGCGATAGTCAATCTCATTCAGGTGGACAACGGCGAAAGAATAACGGCGATAATTCCGAGAAAAGAGAGAATTTCCGACAAGGCGGAATCCGAAACCGAAGAAAACGCGGCGATTGAAGAAGATACCGAAGCGGAAGTAACCGAAACCTGCGCCGAAGGCTACGTAATGATGGCTACAAAGTTCGGTCTTATCAAAAAAACGCCTATTTCTCAATTCGACAGCATCAGAAAGGGCGGGAAGATCGCTATCAGCCTTCTTCCGGGCGACGAACTTATTTCCGTACAGTTCACGAACGGCGAAGACGAAATCCTCGTCGGATCCAATTACGGTAAGTGCATAAGATTCTCCGAAACCGACGTACGCGCCACGGGCAGAGATACGCAGGGTGTAAGGTCTATGGATTTGGACGAAGGCGACTACGTAATCGATATGCAGGTAGTACACGCGGGCGATACGGTTATCACCGTTTCTTCGCTCGGCTACGGCAAGAGGAGCAGCCTCGACGATTACAGATTGCAATCGAGAGCGGGTAAAGGTATCAAAGCGGGTATTTTCAACGAAACCACGGGCAATCTCGTAGGTATCAAACCCGTTCGGGAAGGCGAAGACGTAATGATGATTTCCGACAGCGGTATCGCGATAAGGGTACTCGTCGACGAAATTTCGCTTATCGGCAGAGCGACGAGGGGCGTTAAAGTAATGCGCCTCGACGGCTCGAAGATAGCGACCGTAACTATTGCGCCGCACGAAGAAGAAGTCGAAGAAACCGAAGACGGCGAAGAGGGCGAAGAAACGTCCGGGAACGCCGAAGTAACGGAAGCGACCGAAACGACGGAAGCGACCGAAACCCCGACCGAAGAATAAAAAATAATAATATAAATCGATTAAGCCTTCCCCCGCGGGGGAAGGCTTACGATACGAGAGTAAATGTCCGATTTTTTATCAAAACTCAACGAAGAACAAATACAACCCGTCCTGCAAACCGAGGGCGCGGTTTTGGTTATAGCGGGCGCGGGCAGCGGTAAAACGAGGGTGTTGACCAGCAGAATAGCGCATATCGTCAAAGACCTCGACGTTTCGCCGTATAACGTGCTTGCGATAACCTTTACGAATAAAGCCGCCGACGAAATGAAAGAAAGACTTTCTCAAATGATCGACGGCGTAGAAGATATGTGGGTATGCACGATACACTCCATGTGCGTGCGGCTTTTGCGTTACGGCGCGGAAAAAATCGGTTACGGCAGAGATTTTTCCATATACTCCGAAACCGACAAAGATAAAGTCGTAAAAAGGGTGATAGTGTCTTTGGGGCTGGAAGTCGATCAATACGCAAAATCGGCGAAAAATCTCATTTCGGCTAGAAAGACCAAAAATTTATCGATCGAAGAATTCGAAAAAGACAACGCCCGCATGAAAAATATCGGCGATATCGTCAGGATTATGAAAGGCTACGAAGAAGAATTAAAACGTTCCAACGCCTTCGATTTCGACGATTTACTCATAAAGACACACGAACTTTTGTCCGAAGACAGAGAAACTCTCGAAAAATTTTCAAACAGATTCAGATATATTCATATCGACGAGTTTCAGGATACCAACGCCGTTCAGTACGATATCGTAAAAATGCTCTCTTACGCGCACGGCAATATTTTCGCCGTCGGCGACGACGATCAGAGTATCTACGGCTGGCGCGGCGCGGATATAAATAACATTCTCGGTTTTGAAAGAGATTTCAAAAACGCGAAAGTATATAAACTCGAAAGAAACTACCGTTCGACGAAAAAAATTCTCGACGTCGCGAATACGGTAATCAAGCATAATACCAACCGTAAAGACAAAACTCTCTGGACGGGCAACGACGACGGCGTAAACCCCGAAGTCTATATCGCCGACGACGAATCGGGCGAGGCGCAATATACCGCTATTCAGATAAAAAATCTCGTCGCAAGGGGGTATAAATACTCCGATTTTGCCGTGCTTATGCGTATCAACGCTCTTTCCCGTTCTTACGAACAGGAATTTATGAAGTATGGGCTTCCCTGCAGGGTTTACGGCGGTTTCAAATTTTTCGAAAGAAAAGAAATCAAAGATCTTACCGCGTATTTAAGGCTGCTTTGCAACCCCTTGGATAACGAAGCCGTTTTAAGGGTTATCAACGTACCTAAAAGGGGTATAGGCGATAAATCTATCGAAGTATTGCAAAAATACGCCGACGGCAACGGTTTTTCGGTTTTCGACGGCGTTTTCGACTGCGATTTGCTCGACCTTAACAACGGCGCCAGAAGTAAAATCCGTTCGTTCAAGGATATAATTTCTTCGCTTATCGTCGATAAAGAAACCATGACGCTCACCGAACTCGTGAAGTCGGTAATCGATAAAACGAACTATATGAGTTGTTTCGAAGAAAAGACCGAAGAAAACGAAGATAAAAAACGCAACGTAAACGAATTGCTCGCGTCCGTCGAAGAGTTCGAAAAACAGAATCCGCAGGCGTCGCTTTCGGAATATCTCAACGGGATAACTTTAAGTTCGGATACCGACGAGATAAACGACGGCAATTTCATAACGCTCGCGACCGTACATTCGGTCAAGGGCTTGGAATACAGGGTAGTATTCGTTTGCGGGCTGGACAGAGAAATTTTCCCGATCGAAAGAAACGGCTCGATAGACGACGATATCGAAGAAGAACGCCGACTTATGTACGTTGCGGTAACCCGCGCGAGAGAAAGATTGTACATAACGAGGGCGAAAAGCAGGTTTTTATACGGATCGAGAAGACCCACTTTCCAGTCCGAGTTCTTAAACGAAATTTCGGATAAAGTGGCGTTGCCGCGCGATTCTTATTCCGTAAATCGCCGATACCCGGATACCGATTATACTCAAAAACCCTCACAATACGG
>FR898477.1:7522-17520 GCA_000437515.1 Acidiphilium sp. CAG:727
TAGAGGCTATTGCGGCGGCGGTTACGGCGGATATTCGTCGGAAGAGAGTTTGTCTGCCTCTTACGGAACGTATAAAAAGAGTTTCGCAAACTCATATATGCAAAATCGTAAAGCCGCCGCGCCAGCGCAAAAAGCCGTTGGTTCGGGCGACGATTATAAGGCAGGGACAAAGGTTATACATAAAAAATTCGGCGAAGGTATCATAGTCGCGCGTAAACAAAACGGCGACGACGTGGTTATCGACGTCGCGTTCAAGGGTATAGGCGTAAAATCGCTCGTCGTAAGATACGCCCCCATAGAGGTGGTAAAATGACCGAAACTCAACGAAAACGCATGCGCGAACTCGTAGACACTCTTAATAAGTACGCCTACGAGTATTACGTTCTCGATAATCCGAGCGTTCCCGACCGCGAATACGACAAACTATACGACGAATTGCAGATATTAGAGGGCGAAACCGGCGTTCGCGAACAAGACAGCCCCACGAGAAGAGTCGGCGGCGAACCTATTTCGGCTTTTAAGAAACACGAACATATTTACAGGCTTTATAGTCTCGACAAATGCGTTACGGAAGACGAACTTTCCGCTTTCGACGAAAGGGTGAGAAAGGTCGTGCCCGACCCGACGTATACCGTAGAATATAAATTCGACGGATTGACTATGTGTCTGACTTACGAAAACGGTTTGTTCGTAAGGGCTACCACGCGTGGTAACGGAATAGTCGGCGAAGACGTAACGGCGCAGGCGCTCACGATAAAATCTTTTCCGCTTAAAATCGACCGTAAAGACGTAATGGAAATTCAGGGCGAAGCGATTATCCGCCGTTCCGTGCTTGAAAAATATAATGCGACTGCCGACGAGCCGCTTAAAAACGCAAGAAACGCTGCGGCGGGGGCGATAAGGAATTTAGACCCGAAAGTTACCGAAAAACGCCGTCCCGAAATTATTTTTTATAACGTAAACTACGCCGAAAACGGCGGATTCGATTCGCAACTCGAAATTTTCGATTTTCTTAAAAGAAACGGTTTCAAAACGTTTGACTTTTTAAGAGTGTGTAAAAATCTCGACGAAGTAAAAGCCGCCATCGACGAAATCGAAGTCGGCAGAAGAAGTATAGACGTATTAACCGACGGCGCGGTCGTGAAACTCAATTCCGTAAAAGAAAGAGAGATTTTAGGCTATACCGATAAATTTCCGCGTTGGGCGGCGGCTTATAAATTCGAAGCCGAAGAAGCCGAAACAACGGTAAAAAGCGTTCGCTGGCAGGTCGGCAGAACGGGTAAACTTACTCCGCTCGGCATAGTCGAGCCCGTCGAACTCGCAGGCGCGACGGTGAGAAAAGCCACTCTCAACAACTACGGCGACATACAAAAAAAACGGGTAAAAATCGGCGGCAGAGTGCTGATAAGACGGAGCAACGAAGTTATTCCCGAAATTTTAGGCGCGCTCGGCGACGAGGGCAAAGAGGTCGAAAAAATCACGGTATGCCCGTATTGCAAAACCCCCGTAGTCGAAGTCGGGGCGAATTTATTCTGCCCGAACGAAGATTGTCGTCCGAGAGTGCTTGCAAAACTCGCGAATTTCGCCTGTAAAGACGGTATGAACATCGACGGGTTTTCCGAAAAAACGGCAGGAGTACTCTACGACGAAATCGGAGTCGAAAACTTTTCCGAACTCTATACGCTCGACAGGGAAAAACTCGTCGCTCTCGACGGTTTTCAGGATAAAAAGGCGGATAATCTGCTTTCCGCGATAGAAAAAAGCAAAAACGTCGCATTGCCGAACTTTATTTTTGCGCTCGGCATCGACGGTGTAGGTAAAAAGACAGCAAAAGATCTGGCAAAAAAACTGAAAACGCTCGGCGGCATAGCGAACGCGTCTGTTGAAGAGTTGTCCGCTCTCGACGACGTTGGCGAAGTCATGTCAAAGTCGATTTTCGATTATTTCCGCAGCGAAAAAAATAAAAACGAAATCGAAAAATTACTCTGCGCGGGCGTAAAAATCGCGGAACAGACCGAAGTAAAATCAGGCAGTTTTTCCGGCGAAAAAGTCGTTCTTACGGGTTCGCTTACTTCTTATACGAGAAGCGAAGCGGGCAAACTCGTAGAAGAACGCGGCGGCGAAATTCAGTCGTCCGTAACCAAAACCACTACGCTCGTTATCGCGGGCGAAGCCGCGGGCAGTAAACTCGACAAGGCTAAAAAACTCGGCATAACCGTCATCGGCGAAGAGGAATTCAAAGGCAGATTATAATATTTATATCATATTACGCTTGATATTTTTCGAGAAATGTGATATTATACGCGCAGACGGACGAGAAGCGTTTATTAAAATTCGTCCGTAAAGGAATAAAATATGCAAAGTATGACCGGCTACGGCAAAGCCGAATATGCCGAAAACGGAATAACTTTAACCGTCGAAGTAAAAACGGTGAACAACAGGTATCTCGATATAATTCCGAAATATCCCCGTTGTTTCGTGTTTTTGGACGACGTTATAAGAAAGACCGTCCAGAGTAAACTTTTAAGGGGCAGGGTCGAACTGTTCGTTTCTTACGATAATACGTCTGACGACGGAAAGACTCTTATAACCGACGAGGGGCTTGCGGCTTCTTACGTCGCTGCTGCTAAAAACCTTTCCGAAAAATTCGGAGTCGAAAACGATCTGACGGTTACCGCGCTTATGCGGCTGCCCGACGTGTTGGTTGAAAAGGTCGGCGCGACCGACGAGGAAAAACTCCAAGAAATTCTCGTCGCGACGTTAACGAAAGCGCTCGATAACCTCAACGCCATGAGAAAGGTCGAGGGCGAAAAACTCAAATCGGATATTTACGCAAGGGCGAATACCGTAGAACAACTCGTTAAAAAGTTATACGTTTACGCTCCTTCGGTTAAAGAAAATTATGCGGCAAGACTTAAAGAACGGATAGAAGACGCTATGGGTAACGCCGCCTACGACGAAGCGAGGCTCTTGCAGGAAGTCGCGATGTTCTCGGATAAATCGGATATAACCGAGGAAATAACCAGGCTTAAAAGCCATATAGCGCAACTAAGGCAGATTCTTGCCGCAGAAAAGGACGCAGGTAAAAAACTCGACTTTCTGATGCAGGAGTTAAACAGGGAAACGAACACCGTTTGCAGTAAATCCAACGACACGGGCGTAACCGAAATAGGTCTTGCGCTCAAAAACGAAATCGAAAAAATGCGCGAACAAGTGCAGAATTTAGAATAAGAGAAAAAGGAGATAAGAATTATGATAAATCAACCGCCTATCGACGAACTTGCAGAAAGAATAGGATCTAAATATGGTCTTTGCGTTATCGCTTCCAAACGCGCGCGCCAACTTATCGACCACGCGCAGAATCAGGGAATGACAGACCTTCCCGATAACAGAAAACCGCTTACGGAAGCCGCCCTCGAAATCGACGACGGAAAAGTAACCGTATCCAAGTATTGATTTAATGCGTTTTAACGGGGTTGCAATGCGCAACTCCGTTTCGCTATCGAAAAGATGATTGCAAAAGTTATAGTCGACGTGGCGCATAGCGAAGTCGACAAGGTTTTCGACTATATATCGGTTGACGGCGTAAACGAGGGAGATCGCGTACTCGTGCCTTTCGGCAGGCAAACTATCGAAGGTTTCGTGGTCGGGTTTTCGTCTGCGTCCGATTTGCCGTACGAAAAATTAAAAGCAATCGTCAAAAGGTTGGACGATTTTTCGGCTTTGAGCGAAGAAACGCTCAGATTGGCCGAATTTTTACGCGATACGTATCACGTGCCGTTTGCGCTTGCGTTAAGGCAATTCATACCGTCCGAACTTCGCGGCGGAAAAGTGAGAGAAAAGACCGTTTTGGCAGTTACTTTGCGCGATGTTCCGGCAGAAGAAATCACGTCGTCGCTAAAAAAATCGGCTACGGCGCAAATCGGAATAATCGAAACGCTTGCGAAAACGAAAAAGGCGGGCTTTACCGAACTGTCCGAAAAATTCGGCTCGTCCGCGATAAGAGCGCTTGAAAAACGCGGATTTTTAACCGTTACCGAGGAAAAATCCGGCAGGATTCCTTATACGACGCTTGAAAATTCGGCTAAAGACGTAAAACTTACACCCGAACAGGCGCGGGCGGTTTACGGAATAGAAAACACCGACAAACGAACGAGTCTGTTGTTCGGCGTAACGGGCAGCGGCAAAACCGAAGTATACCTTAAACTCATAAGCGATACGCTTAAAAAAGGCAAAACGGCTATAATGCTCGTACCCGAAATATCGCTCACGCCGCAAATGCTCCGCCAACTGCGGGCAAGATTTCAAGGGGAAGTTTCCATACTTCACAGCAAACTTTCGGCGGGCGAAAAGTTCGACGAGTGGTTAAGGCTCAAACGGGGAGAAGCGAAAATAGCGATCGGCGCGAGAAGCGCGATTTTTGCTCCGCTCGATAATCTGGGGCTTATCGTCATCGACGAAGAACACGACGGAAGTTACGAAGCCGAAAACAGTCCGAGATATAAGACGATAGAAGTTGCCGAAGAACGGGCAAGGCTTTCGGGCGCAAAGATAGTGCTCGGCAGCGCAACGCCGTCCGTCGGGAGTTACGACAAGGCGATAAGCGGCGAGTATTACCTTGCCGAAATGAAAACGAGGATAAACGGTAAAAATCTGCCGGAATTTATCGTCGCCGACATGCGTCAGGAAATAAGGCGGGGCAACGAAAGCATATTTTCGTCCGATTTGAAATCCGAAATAGACGATTGCTTAAAACAAGGTAATCAGGCTATAATATTCTTTAATCGTCGCGGATATTCGCGGCAGGTGATTTGCAGAGATTGCGGTAACGTAATACGATGCGAAAATTGCGACGTCGCTCTCAATTACCATAAAGATCAGGGCGTTCTGAAATGTCATTTTTGCAACGCTACTTATAAAATGCCGTCGGCTTGTCCCGAGTGCGGTTCGATAAATTTAAGTTATAACGGCATAGGCACTCAGAAGGTGGTAGACGAGATTAAAAGACTTTTTCCGTCGGCAAGACTTCTGCGCATGGATAACGACACGACGAGCGGCAAGGAAGGGCATTTTAAGATATTAAAAGATTTTGCCGAGAAAAAAGCCGATATTTTGGTCGGAACGCAGATGGTTGCCAAAGGGCACGACTTCCCCGCGGTTACCCTCGTGGGTATACTCGACGCGGATATGAGCCTGTATTTTTCGGATTATCGAAGCGGCGAGAGAACTTATCAGTTAATAACGCAGGTTGCGGGCAGAAGCGGCAGGGCGGATAAAAAAGGCAAAGTCGTTTTACAGACGTACAATCCCGAAAACGAAGTGTTGCGTTTCGCCATAAATTACGACTACGTAGGTTTTTTCGAAAGAGAAAAGGCTGTCAGAAAGAGTACGAACTTTCCCCCGTATTCGCTCGTGCTTCGTATAATGGTGGAAGCCGACGACGACAAGGCAGCAATGGAAGGCTTAAAAGAAGTCTATTTCCGCGTCAAAGAAGTTTACGACCGCGAAAGGGACAAATTCACATTTTTCAATAAGATGAAATGTCCCGTAAAGCGTATAAAAAACAAATATCGCTACGAAATACTCATGCGTATTCCTCCCGACGATAAGCGATTGAAAGACGATATATATAATCTCGCGTTAAAAGATAAAAAACCCGGCGTTTTAACTTACGTCGAAGAAAATCCAAGCAACTTATATTAAAGGCATTATATGATATTACCGATTTTACAGATAGGAAACGAAATACTAAACGAGAAATGCTCGCCCGTCGAAAATTTCGACGACGAACTTAAAAAATTACTCGACGATATGAAACAAACTCTTGCCGACGCAAAGGGCGCGGGACTTGCCGCTCCGCAGGTCGGTAAAAGTTTAAGGGTGTTCATCGTAGATACCGACGACGGCTACTTCGAATTCGTAAACCCGGTAATTTTAGGTACGTCGGGTTCGCAGTACGGCACCGAGGGGTGCTTGTCGGTAAAGGGCAAGTGGGGCGACGTTAAACGTCCTAAAAAAGTTACGGTAGAAGCGTACGACAGAAACGGAAATAAGTTCAAGCACGTCGCCCGGAATTTTTCCGCGCGCGCCGTCTGCCACGAATACGACCATTTAGACGGCGTTTTGTACGTCGAAAAAGCAAATAATTTAAGGGACGACGATCAGGATAAATGAGAGTAATTTATATGGGAACGCCGGATTTTGCCGTTCCCGCATTGAAAAGAATAGCGGAAAGCGGCTTACATACGGTCGTAGCCGTCGTAACTCAACCCGATCGCCCCGTCGGCAGAAAGGGCGTAATTACCCCTCCGCCCGTCAAGACGGTCGCTTTAAGTTACGGTTTACCCGTGTATCAATTCGAAAAAATCAGAAGCGACGGCGCAGAAACGCTTAAAAGCCTTCGCGCGGACATTATGGTTACTTGCGCTTACGGTCAGATATTGTCGCAGGAAATAATAGATATCTGCCGCTACGGAATAATAAATATCCACGCTTCTTTGCTTCCGCGCTACCGTGGCGCCGCTCCGATACAATACGCGGTTATAAACGGCGAAAAGGAAACGGGCGTTACCGTAATGCAGACCGAAGCGGGGCTCGATACGGGAGATATAATTTCTCAGGTAAAAACGCCGATAGGCGAAGACGAAACCGCGGGCGAACTTGCCGTTCGCCTTTCCGAAATCGGCGCAGATATGATAAACGGCGTATTGACGGAGATCGAAAACGGGAAAGTAACACGCGTAAAACAAGACGACGGTAAGGCGTTCGTCGTCAGAACTATCAAAAAAGAGCAAGCCGAAATCAATTTTGATAAACCCGCTCGGGATATAAAGCAGTTTATACTCGGAATGAACCCTTCGCCTATAGCGTATACCTCGCTTTGCGGTAAAAAACTTAAAATTTATAAAGCGACCGTTGCCGACGGCGATTGCGCGGGCAAGATCGGCGAAGCGGTAAAAGTCGATAAAGAACTTTTGATAAAGACGGGCGACGGACTTTTGAATATTACCGAATTGCAGGAAGAAGGCGGTAAAAAAATGGACGCGAAAAGTTTTCTTGCCGGCAGAAAAATAAAAGTCGGCGACGTGTTGGGCGAGAAAAATGATTAACGCGCTCTACGACGCCTACCGCGTTTTATTCAAGGTTTATTCGGAAGGCGCGTTCGTGAAACAGGCGATTAACGATACGCCGATCGAAGAACTAAACCGCGCTCACACGGTTAAACTGTGTTACGGCGTACTCGATAAAGATATAGAACTTTCTTATTATTTGTCCGTTTTGTGCGATAAAAACCCCAAACAGGCGATACGAATAATACTAAAAGAGAGTTTTTACGCGATAAAATACTTGAAAACCGCGCCTTACGCCGTAGTCGATAACGCCGTCGAACTGACTAAAAAATTGGGTAAGGGCGGTAACGCGGGTTTCGTAAACGCGGTACTTCGTAAATTTACGAAAACGCAGATCGAACTTCCGAAAGACGAATTCGGGCGTTTGTCCGTCGAATATTCTTACCCCGAATGGCTCGTAAAAAATCTCGTTGAATCTTACGGCAAAGAAAGGTCGGTTTCGATAATGTCCGCCGACACCGAGCGGACGTCCGTCAGATTCAACGACGGAACAGACGGCGAAAAATATCTTTCCGACCACAGGTGGAGTTATGAAAAAACGCCTTTCGATAATTGTTTTTTCGTAAAGGGATTCAAGCGCGACGAAGATTTCGATAATGGCGTATATACCTTTCAGTCGATAGGAAGCGTTGCGATTTGCGATATCGTCGGCAAAGGAGGAACCCTTCTCGACGCGTGCGCCGCCCCCGGCGGGAAATCCGTCAATCTGGCGGATAAATTCGATAAAATAACCGCTTGCGACGTACACGAACACAGGGTAAATCTCATAAAAGAATACGCCGGAAGAATGGGCAAGACGAATATAACCGCAATAAATAAAGATTCGTCCGTTTTCGATGAAAATTCAGTCGAAAAATTCGACGCCGTTCTTTGCGACGTTCCGTGTTCCGGTACGGGCGTAATGAAAGATAACCCCGACGTTAAACTCAACCGAACGGCAGAAAACGTAAAGGAATTGAATATAACGCAAGAAAAAATCTTGTCAGTATGTTCAAAGTACGTCAAAAAAGGCGGGTATCTGGTTTATTCGACGTGTTCTGTGTTAAAGAGCGAAAATCAGGATATTATTAAGAGATTTTTAACCGAAAACGCCGATTTTAAGGAAGTAACAATCGACAGTCCGTTGCCGCACGAAAGAATAGAAGTCGGGCTTAATTTTTTCCCCGATATATCCTTCGGGGCGGGATTTTTCGTATGTAAATTGCAAAAGGTAAATTGAAATGGAAGTTTTACAGGATTTAACCGTAGAAGAACTTAAAACCTTGCTCGGCGAATACGGCGAAAAGCCTTTCCACGCCGCGCAGATTTTCAGGGGACTTGCAAACGGCAAAAAAATTTCCGAACTCACCGATATAAGCAAAGCGCTCCGCGAAAAACTTCTCGAAAGATTTTGCAATGAGCCGATTGAGATTATCGGAAAGAAAACTTCCAAAGCCGACGGTACGGAAAAATATTTGTTCCGACTTCACGACGGCAACGTAATCGAGGGCGTACTTATGAAGTATAAGTACGGTAACACGCAATGCGTTTCGACGCAGGTCGGGTGCAGAATGGGTTGTAAGTTTTGCGCTTCCACCCTGGGCGGGCTTATCCGTAATCTTACCGCGGGCGAAATCGCCGCGCAGATTTACGCGGTTAATCGCCTTGCGGGCGGTAATACCGATAAAAGAGCGATTACCAACGTCGTGCTTATGGGCAGTGGCGAACCGCTCGACAACTACGATAACGTACTTAAATTTTTAGAAAATATATCCGCCGAAAAAGGGCTTAACGTCAGTCAACGAAATATCAGTCTTTCAACGTGCGGAATAGTGCCGAATATGTATAAATTAGCCAACGCGGGCGTTTCGGTAAATCTGACCGTTTCGCTTCACGAGCCTTTCGACGCGGCGAGAAAAGACCTTATGCCGATAGCGAATAAGTATAGCGTAAAAGAAATTCTGGACGCGTGTTCGTATTATTTCGAAAAGACGGGCAGACGGTACATTTTCGAATATTCGCTCGTTCGCGGCAAAAACGACACCAAAGAATGCGCAGACGAACTTATAAAACTTTTGAAGAGCAGACCCTGCCACGTCAATCTTATTCGGCTTAACGAAGTAAAAGAGAGAAATTTGCTCGCCACCACGGATAAAAACGCTTATTCGTTTTTAGGTTTGCTCGAAAAAGGCGGGCTTTCCGCTACGGTCAGAAGACAAATCGGCGCGGATATCGACGGCGCGTGCGGGCAGTTAAGGGCAAAATATCTTAATAACGGAGAGAACTTTTGGAAAGAGTAATCCGAATAAAAAAAGGTAAATATACCGTAAGAAACGATGCGGACGAAGAGAGGGAGTGTTTTGCGAAAGGCAGCCTGAAAATAAAATCGGACGGAATTTTAACGGGCGATTTCGTAAAAACCGAAAATGACGTAATCGTCGGAGTGTTGCCGAGAAAAAATCGACTTGAAAGACCTTTCGTCGCTAACGTAGACGCGGTCGCGATAGTCGTTGCCGACCCGCCGTCGCCCGATTTTTATTTACTTGATAAACTTCTCGCAAGTTGTTTTTTGTCGGGCGTAGAAGCGGTGATAGTCGTCAATAAAACCGACTTGTCGGATGACAATCCGAAAAAAATCATCGAGCAATATTCGGCAGCGGCGAAAATTTTCCTGGTGTCGGCGCTTACGGGTGACGGAACGCAAGAATTTTCGGAATTTCTGAAACGTAAAACGGTCGTGTTTACGGGGCAGTCTGCCGTAGGTAAAACCACGCTTATGAATACTCTGTTCGGCAAAGACTATAAAACCGGCGACGTCAGCGAAAAAACGCAACGCGGCAGGCAGACGACGACTTCGGCGACTATCGTCAAAGCGGGCGACGTAGAAGT
>FR898477.1:17594-19506 GCA_000437515.1 Acidiphilium sp. CAG:727
TATACCGACTTGGCGAAAGGTTACGCCGAATTTGTAAAATACGAAAGATTATGCCGTTTTTCGGACTGTTCGCACATCGGCGAACCCGATTGCGGAGTAAAAGAAGCCGCTAATAACGGCGAAATAAACAGATCGCGATATAGTCGTTACGCGGAAATTTACAAGGAATTGAAAGATGGAAAGAAATATTAAAATAGCGCCGTCGGTTTTGTCGGCTGATTTTGCCAAAATGGGCGAAGAAATCAAAAGCGTAGAACAAGCGGGCGCCGACGTTATTCACCTCGACGTAATGGACGGCGTTTTCGTACCAAACATAACTTTCGGAATAAAAATGGTTGCCGACGTAAGAAGGATAACTTCGCTTCCGCTCGATTGTCATCTTATGATTGTTCACCCCGAAAAGTACGTAAAAGACTTTGCCAAAGCGGGCGCCGATTATATAACCGTTCATTACGAAGCGTGCGGCGAAAACCTTAAAGATACGCTTTTGCTTATTAAAGAGAATAACGTAAAGTGCGGGCTGGTTATCAATCCCGATACGTCCGTAGAAAAGGTCGAAAATCTTATTCCGCTTTGCGATATGGTTCTCGTTATGAGTGTTTTTCCCGGTTTCGGCGGTCAGAAGTTTATTACCGACGTTCTGGATAAATGCAGGGCTATAAGAAAAATAATCGACGAAAACAACCTCGATTGTCTGCTTGAAATCGACGGCGGAATAAACGCCGATACGGCAAAATCCGCGCGCGAAGCCGGTTGCGACGTATTGGTGGCGGGCAGCGCGGTATTCGGCGCCTCCGACCGCGTTGCGGCAATTTCGTCCGTCCGCGGATAAAGCGTTGCGTGACGGAAGTTAAAGACCGTTTCCCGTTGAGCGGTCTATCCGCCGCTTGACGGCGGGCAGACGCTTATTTGCGATATATTGCGATATATATTTATAATTTACAATAATTTCACTTTGTTACTTGAAAATTCGCTTGCAATAAAACAGTCGATCGTATATAATACATAAAAATTCAGGAGAAAAGTACTATGGCGCATTATTACGAAGAACCGTGTCACACTTTTAACGAATACCTGCTTATTCCCGGGTATACTGGCGAAAATTGTATTCCCGCAAACGTAGATTTGTCGACTCCGTTGCTGAGATATAAAAAGGGCGAAAAACCTTTTAAGTTGAATATCCCGATGATATCTGCGGTCATGCAGTCGGTTTCAAACGATACTCTCGCCATCGCGCTCGCAAAAGAGGGCGGTATGAGTTTTATCTATTGTTCGCAGTCTATAGAAGACGAGGCGGAGATGGTCAGAAAAGTCAAAGCGTATAAGGCGGGTTTTGTCGTAAGCGCGTCGAATCTTACGCCCGACGCTACTCTCGCGGACGTTCTCGATCTTAAAGAGAGAAACGGATTTTCGACGATAGCGGTTACCGATAACGGACTTTGTAACGGTAAATTGCTCGGTATAGTTACGAGCAGAGATTACAGAGTCAGCAGAATGTCTTTGACCGATAAAGTAAAAGATTTTATGACGCCCCTTTCCAAACTTGTCACCGCTCCGTCGGGTACCACGCTGAAAGACGCGAACGATATTATATGGGAGCATAAACTTAACTCTTTGCCGATAGTCGACGAAAACGGTAAACTCATGTATTTCGTTTTCAGAAAGGATTACGCCGAACATAAGACCAATCCGAGAGAAATTCTCGACGACGAAAAACGTTATATGGTCGGCGCGGGCGTAAATTCTTTCGACTACGAAAAGCGCATACCCGCGCTCGTCGAAGCGGGGGCGGACGTCCTTTGCATAGACTCTTCCGAGGGCTATACCTGCTGGCAGAAGAGGGTTATCGATTTCGTTCGCGAAAAATACGGCGATAAAGTAAAGATCGGCGCGGGCAACGTCGTCGATAAAG
>FR898477.1:19615-20363 GCA_000437515.1 Acidiphilium sp. CAG:727
GAGGTATAGGCAGAGGACAGGCTACGGCGGTAATCGAAGTCGCCAAGGCGAGAGACGAATATTACGAAAAAACGGGTATTTACGTACCGATATGCTCGGACGGCGGTATCGGTCACGACCACCACAATACGCCTGCGCCTGCGAACATTACGCTTGCGCTTGCGATGGGCGCTGACTTCGTGATGCTCGGCAGATATTTCGCCCGTTTCGACGAAAGCCCGACGCCGAAACTCAACATAAACGGAACGATCGTCAAAGAGTACTGGGGCGAAGGCAGCAACAGGGCGAGAAACTGGCAGCGTTACGACCTCGGCGGGAAAAACAAACTTGCGTTCGAAGAGGGCGTAGATTCTTACGTTACTTACGCCGGACCCCTTCACGATAACGTCGAAAAAACGCTTTATAAAGTAAAATCGACTATGTGCAACTGCGGCGTTACGGATATTCCGTCGCTTCAGAAAAACGCAAAACTTACTCTCGTATCTCCCACGAGCATAGTCGAGGGCGGCTATCACGACGTAATTCTTAAAGGCGGAAACACTAAATTATAATAAAAAACCGGGGGTTTTGCCGATGAAAACCGATATAGAAATCGCTCAGTCGTATAAAATGAAGCCGATAACCGAGATTGCCGAAAAAGTCGGTATTCCCGAAGATTATCTCGAAGCCTACGGCAGGTATAAGGCTAAAATAGACACGGCGTTTTTGAAAAACGAAACCCGTAAAGACGGAAAACTCGTCCTCGTTA
>FR898478.1 GCA_000437515.1 Acidiphilium sp. CAG:727
AACGGGAGAGCATACTCCCGGAAGGGTGTTTTCCCGCAAAATTTATATAACGGACTAAAAATTAAACGTTCTTATACGAAAATAACGTAGCGTATACGCCACTCCCGAAATCCCGTTTTTGTGCTTTCGACACTTTTCGACATTATCCGACGATATAAGCCGATATGCGACGGAATCTGTTATTCAAAACGCTTGAAAGGTTTTTCGTAATGGTTTATAATAGAATGGCGATCAAAAGTTCGCAAATATTAAAACCCGCAAACGAAGGAGGATATATATAATGACTATCAACAAACTCGACCTTATAGGTAACAGATGTAAAACTTTGCTTTATTGTAAAAAATTTCCGCACGTTCTCGACTCGGAAGACAGAGCCTACGCTTACGAACGCGTACTGGAAGATTTCAAAGCCGATCTGAAAAACGAATTCGGTAACGAAAAAGACGAATTCACGGCTCTGAATTTTATCGACGAACTCGTCGTCAACGACGTGGACGTTATAGCCGACCTTTACGACGTCGCCGAAAAAACCCTTGACGAATACGCTCAATCGTTATCGTAAAACTTTTTAAGCGGAGAAATAAAAAAATAATATAATCGAGATAACAAATTTTAATTGTAAAATTTTTAATTCGGGTATTGACAATATGGAAAACTTGTATTACAATGATGTTGCCAACGGAAAATTTTTACAATTAACGCGACGCGCTTATGATTTTTCGTAGGTTCGTCGCGTTTTGCGTTCATACGACCGTTTGCAGTAATATTCATATAAATATAAAAAAGGAGAATAAAAAAATGAAAAAACTTTTGGCAATTCTATTAACTCTTACAACGCTCGGCTGTTTAGGCTTGAGCAGTTGTAAAAAAAGACAAGCAATAGGTAAATTTTACACTTTGCAAGAAGCCTTTGACCAAGGTTTTTTAACCGAAAACGATTTGAAAAGCATTGCGT
>FR898479.1:0-3032 GCA_000437515.1 Acidiphilium sp. CAG:727
CAAAGAGAGGGGCTATAAAGCGGGCAGATTTTCTTTCAACGTTTCCGGCGGCAGATGCGAACGCTGTTCGGGCGACGGAATAATAAAAATAGAAATGCACTTTTTGCCCGATGTTTTCGTTCCGTGCGAAGTGTGCAAGGGCAAACGCTATAACCACGAAACTCTCGAAGTAAAATACAAGGGCAAAAGCATATCGGACGTTCTCGATATGACCGTAGACGAATCGGTAGAGTTTTTCCAAAACGTTCCGAGAATTTTCGGCAAGGTCAAGGCATTGCAGGAAGTAGGCTTGGGGTATATTAAACTCGGACAAGCCGCCACGACGCTTTCGGGCGGCGAAGCGCAGAGGGTTAAACTCGCAACCGAACTTTCGAAGCGTTCGACGGGCAAAACGCTGTATATACTCGACGAACCGACGACCGGGCTTCACAGTTACGACGTCGATAAACTTCTGTCGATTCTCGAACGGCTCCGCGACGCGGGTAACACGGTAATCGTGATCGAACATAACCTCGACGTTATAAAAGTTGCCGATTATATAGTCGATTTAGGTCCGGAGGGCGGCGACGGCGGCGGAACGATTATCGCTTCCGGGACTCCCGAAGAGGTCGCGAAAGTAAAAGAAAGTTATACGGGGCAATTCCTCGATAAGATATTAAACGGAGGGAATAACGAATGATAAGAGACGATTTTAAGGACGTCAAGCAGGTAACGAGCAAGGAATCGAGAAAAAAGCGGACTATGGGCGAGCGTAATTTTTACGCTTCGTCTATGTCTAAACTCCGCGATATGAACAAAGCGCTCGGATTTTCGGTCAAGTTTACTATTATTTTGATGTCGATAGCCTACGCTTTGATTTTAACTATGTTCATTATGTCGCAGTTTTATTCCGACGTAAAATATCCGCTTACGTCGTTTATCGTGTGGTCGTGCATTTACGGCGCGCTTCTTATTTTCACGATATTGTGGTATGCGGTAATCAAGCCGAACAACCTTAAAAAAATCGAGAAATATAAACGCGAACTCGAAGCGTTGAGCGCAAAAGACCTGGGCAAAATTTCCGCCGCGTACTCTATTTACGGGGAAAAATATAAACAGTCTGTAGTCGATAAACATAAGGCTGACAGCGAGAAGGCGAGAGCCGCCGCGAAAGAAGCGGCAGAAACGCAGACCGCAGGAACTGCCGTAAATACCGCCGAAGCGGAAGAAACTGCGCAAGAAACGAGCGAAAACGATAAAAATATCAACGAAGCCGAATAAAATAATTGACGGCAAAAGTAAATTGTGCTATTATCTATGGTATGTTGAATAAGTTTGCGTTCGATAAGTACGATATCGCGCTTATCACCGATGAAAAAGAAAGACTGTATTATCTGGGTTTCCACTCCACCGCCGGTTACGCGGTCGTAACCAGAACAAGCGTTTCGTTCGTCGTAGATAACAGATATTTCAAGGCTGCCGAAAAGAACCTTTCGAAAAAGGGCGTAAAAGTTATTTTGGGCGCCGATTACTCGATTTTGACGAAGATTGCCGAAGAGATAAACGCGAAGACGATCGGTATCGACTTTACGAAAGTTACGATTTCCGAATACGAAAACCTTAAAAAACTCGGCTACGATTACGCGGATATTTCTTCCGAACTCACCGCTATGGCGGCTATAAAGAGCGACGAAGAACTTAAATACATAAAAAAAGCGTGCGATATAGCCGAAAAATCATGGCTTAACGTACTTCCTTTTATAAAGGAAGGCATTACCGAAAAGCAACTTGCCGCCGAACTCGAATATAATTTCAGAAAACTCGGCGCGGGCGGGACGTCGTTCGACACGATCGTCGCGTTCGGTAAAAACGCAGCCGTTCCTCATCACGAAACGGGCGATACGAAACTCAAAAAGAATCAATGCGTTTTAATGGATTTCGGATGTCTGTACAAGGGCTATTGCTCGGACATGACGAGGACTATGTTTTTCGGCGAACCGGACGAAGAATTCGAAAGAATTTATCTTGCCGTTCTTCTCGCGCATAAGACCGCCGCTGCGAACATCAGGGCGGGTATAACCGGTAAAGAAGCGGATAAATATGCCCGCGACGTACTCGAATCGCTCGGTTACGGCAGATACTTCACGCACTCGCTCGGACACGGGATAGGCGTCAATATTCACGAATTTCCGACTCTTTCTCCGCGCGGCGAAGTCGCTTTGGAAAACGGTATGGTATTTTCGGACGAACCGGGAATATATCTTAACGGTAAATTCGGCGTAAGAATAGAGGATAGCTGTTATCTTAAAGACGGAAAATTCCACACCTTTATGAAAGACGACAAGTCGCTCGTGGTTATAAGCGAAGACGGCAAAATCGAAAGAAAAAAACTGATAAAAAAATAATTTATTTTCAGATAAATATTAAGGAGATACATTTATGGTATACGCAGGAGATTTAAGAAAGGGCGTTACGATCGAATACGACGGCAAAGTCTGGACGGTAGTAGACTTTCTTCACGTTAAACCGGGTAAGGGCGCGGCATTCGTCAGAACTACGCTGAAAAACGTAGTAGACGGCAAAGTGTTGCAAATCACTTTCAACCCCACCGAAAAGTTTGAAAACGCCGTTATCGAAACCAAGAAAATGACTTATTCGTACAACGACGGCGAATTGTATTACTTTATGGACGAAGAATACAATATGGAACCTCTCAACTACGAGCAGGTCGAAGACGCTCTCAAATGGATCAAAGAGAACGATCCCGTTACCGTTAAGTTCTATAAGGGAAAAGCGTTCTCGGTCGATTGCGATAACTTCGTAGAATTGCTCGTTACCGAATCCGAACCGGGCGTAGCGGGCAACACCGCGACGAACGCCACGAAGAGAGCGAAACTCGAAACGGGCGTTGAAATTCAGGTACCCATGTTCGTCAACGAAGGCGAAACTATCAGAATTGATACCCGTACGGGCGAATACATGGAACGCGTAAAGAAGTAAAATTCGGTTTTTCGGCCCCGTCATCGTTTACGATGACGGGGCTTTTTTATAAA
>FR898479.1:3094-3324 GCA_000437515.1 Acidiphilium sp. CAG:727
CTATGCAAATACGGGCTGCGGTTGGTATTTTTTTCGTCGGTAGTTGATTTATTTGCGATTATATGATATAATATGAGCAATATAAGTAACTATAAATTTAATTTCGGTCGGAAATATAGAGATTATGCGTACAAAAAAGAGAACGAAATCAATCATCGGTATTATATTTGCGTTCGTGTCGATACTTTACGCCTTTACGGGCGCGGTTTTCGCCTTGCGACGGGATAATT
>FR898479.1:3421-10799 GCA_000437515.1 Acidiphilium sp. CAG:727
TTCCCGCCATGTCGGAATACGACGGCAGAAAATACGGAATCGTAACGCCCGTTAAAAGTCAGGGCGACACTAATCTGTGCTGGGCATATTCGTCCGTTGCGGCGTCTGAAACGAGTATTCTGAAAACGGGCATAGATTCTACCGCAACGGATAAAAATCTCGATCTTAACCCTGTTGCGGCGGCGTACAGAATTCAGAGAAGACAATCCGATCCGCTTAACAATACAAACGGAGAATGGCTGGAGGGTGATTATACTTCGGCTACCGGCAGTCCTTCTAAAATAGCGACCTTGTTTTCGTGCTGGTGGGGGCCGGTATCCGGCAGCGATGCAAAGGTCGACCCGTTTGAAAATTCCCGGTACAGACTTGAAAACGCGATTCTGATTTCCGAATATAAAGACGATTACGAAAAAAGAATCGCGGCGATAAAACTCGCTATCGCCGAATACGGCGCGGTTACTTTTCAATATAACAACGCTCATAATTACGAATATTACAATC
Source organism: Acidiphilium sp. CAG:727 (assembly GCA_000437515.1). Classification (GTDB taxonomy): domain Bacteria; phylum Bacillota; class Clostridia; order Christensenellales; family Borkfalkiaceae; genus UBA10281. The sequence goes on from FR898479.1 coordinate 3,923, forward strand.
CGAAGAACGAAAAAAGCGGCAATTCTTATCCGCACGCCTGTACTTTAATAGGTTGGAACGACGATATTCCCGCAGGTAATTTTATGCCCGGAGGCGCGAGCCGGAACGGCGGCTGGCTGGTTAAAAACAGTTATACCGGTTTACCCGACGGATACCCTTATTTTTATATGTCTTACGACAACACGAGTTCGGTCTGTTACGCTTTTTCGTATGCGAATCGCGATGCCTACGACAGAAATTACTATTACGACGGCGGTATAGACGATTTTTCGCTTCGCAACGACAAAAAGGTCGCCAACGTCTATCGGGCGGCAGGCAGCGAAGAAAACGGTAAAACGGAGCAAATAAAGGCTGTTAACGTCGGGGGGAAAAGGGGGCGCCTTACACTCTCTAAACGGCAGCGACTACACTCTCGAAGTCGAAATTTACAAAAATCTCGATTTCACTTACGATAATTCCGACGCGCCGGTTTCGGGCGGAAAGTCCGTTGCCGTAAAGCGGCAGTCTTTTGCTTACGGAGGGTTCGTAACAGTAAAACTCGACGAACCGATAACGTTAGAAAAAGGCGAGTGGTTTTCGGTTATCGTCAAGGTGATTTCCGGCAATGCAAAAATCAGGCTCGGTTATAAAAACGGCAAAGACCTTTCGTATGCGGGTACGTCGTCGGGTTATTCAGGACTCGGCAATTACGTCGGAAGAATAAAGGCGTACACTTCGCTTTGCGATACGGAGCCCGAAGAGCATAAACATTCGCTCGTCAGATACGAAGAAGTCAAAGCGACATGTACCGCAAACGGACGAAAAGCGCATTACGAATGCGAAGTTTGCGGAAAATCGTTTGCCGACGAATCCGCGGCGAAAGAACTTGACGAAAGAGATCTGACGATACCCGCTTCGCATAAACTTATATCGGTTGCGGAAGTCAAAGCGACATGTACCGTAAACGGACGAAAGGAGCATTACGAGTGCGAAGTTTGCGGAAAATCGTTCGCCGACGAATCCGCGACGAAAGAACTTGACGAAAGAGATCTGACGATATTCGCTTCGCATAAACTTAAATCGGTTGCGGAAGTCAAAGCGACATGTACCGCAAACGGACGAAAAGCGCATTACGAATGCGAAGTTTGCGGAAAATCGTTTGCCGACAAATCCGCGACGAAAGAACTTAACGAAAGCGATCTTACGTTACCTGCGGGGCACGTTTTCGGCGAGTGGCAAAAAGAAATTCCTTCAACCGAAAACGGAGAAGGAATAAAAGGACATAAAGATTGCGCCGTGTGCGGAAAACATTTCGATAAAAACGGAAACGAAATAACCGACTTGAAAATTCCGAAAAAAGACGCGGAGCAAAAGCCCGACGACGGCAAGGGCGACGATAAGCCCGATTTAACTGTTAAAAGTGGTTGCGGCTCGCGTAACGAATTTCTGTTGCCGTCGGTATCGGTTATAGCGTTAATCGCAATAAAAAAACGCCGCCGCAGTTCATGAATTTCTCTTATATTTTGTCAGAATGCGAAAGTTTTAATCGTGAAACGGATTCTTGCGAAATCGATTCGCTTATTCTCATTCCGGCGTTAAATATGATAGGGAAAAGAGGAGGTAATCTTTTTAATGACTGATAAGAAAAAAACATTAATGTATTGGCTTGTTGTCGGTGTGTTTGAGATTATAAGTTTATTGTTGGCAATTTTTTGTATAATAAAATTTGTGCCTCAAGATAACTATTTAACAGGTTTTGCATTTTTCTCAATAGGGATTTGCGTGCTTAGTGGTGTATTAATGGTTTTTCATATTGAGAAAACATTCAATTGGTACTATAAAAAAGCACAGTCGGCGGCGATGCATGCTAGACCCGAGTTTTTTTCGACATCTCTTTTCTTATTAAAAAAAGAAAAAGCATATAAAAGATTAAATTTGACTACTTTGATTTTGCAAGGAATAAATATTGTTTTACAAATAGTGTTATTGGTTATATGATGCATATGTAATGAAAAAGGTCGTAGGAGAAATCCTGCGACCTTTTGCCATAAATCAAAATGCTTGACAAAACCTACGTTTTCGTACATAATAATGGTAATATCGTTAAGAGAATTTGCCTTCACGTTAAAAGACGCTACTTTAATCGAAGAATTAGAATCTACGGATAATATTATGATACCGAAACGAAGCTTTATTTCCTTAAAACACGGTATTATGACCCCGAAGTCGGTAGATTTATCTCTGTTGACGGAATAGAATATCTTGATCCCGAAACCATAAACGGCTTAAACCTTTACGCTTATTGCAATAACAACCCTGTTTCCAACGTGGATCCAAACGGTAACAAATGGTGGCATTGGCTGATTGGGGCAATTATCATAATTGGCTTAGGAGTGGCAACCGTTTTAACTGTGGGGTTAACTAGAAACGGCTTGCGAGTTACCGCATATGGAATTAGAGGAATTGCTGATTTGGCAAGAAAAATTCCTTGGTTGATTATATAAGGAAGAATGTATGTTTGTAAAACGAGTCGAACAATTTAGTGGGTATGAGGCAGATTTAGTTGTATCTGATGGACAGTATAATATAAAGTGCCACTTTAGTTGTTTCCCACCTTTAATAAAAATTAAGGAAGGACAGCCTGTCCGAGAGATATTAACATTCTTATCAGAAAATATTGTCAGCGTGGAGCAAAATAAGTATTTAATTAAAAAAGAAGAAAATTATTACGCTTATTATTTGCAGGGAAAAGTTATAGCTTTAGATAAACCGATGATAAGTATAGGTGATTTAATTATTATGCTTGATTCTGTTTTTCCTAAAGATATATCGATTGGAGATTACGTGGGTTTAAACGTGAAAAGATTGGATTGTATTTTGTAATAATTCATTTAGATTATTTTGCAATTTCCCAAAGCACCGAAGACGGCGAAGAGAATTCCACGCAGGAGATATTAAATATGAACATAAAGATTTTAAAAGCAACGCTAACTCATGTGGAAGATTTTACATTTGTTTTTTGTGAATCATGGAAAGTAGCATATAAAAATATTTTATCCGAAGAAGAAATTGAAAAAAATACTAACAAAGAAAAAAGAAAGCAAATGTTTACAAGTCTGTTTATATCTGAAAATGGATATTTTTTTATAGCATATGATGATTCTTTTCCTTGTGGTATAGTTTATGCTCGTATAGATATTAAAAATAATATAGAAATTGTTGCTTTATATACGATTCCGGACTATTGGGGAAAAGGGGTAGGTAAAAAGCTTATGGATATAGTTTTAGAAACTGCTAAAAAATATAATTTAAGAAAAATGGAACTTTGGACACTTGATAAAAATTTTCGTGCAAGAAAATTTTATGAAAAGTACGGTTTTAAATGCTTAAATGAATATAAAGATAGTGGATTTGTTAATTTAAAAGAAGTAAGTTATAATATGGAAATATAGGTGTATATAAAATTGAATTCATAAATATTGAGTTTTTTATAATTTATATTGCTTATAATTAAAAAAACAAAGGAAAATTGTAAGGAAATATATTCTTCATAAACCAAAAACTTATTTAATATAAAAAAATTTAAATTTGTCTTCAAAAATAACTGTGGATCAGTCATATAAAAATTCACCAAGTATGAGAGGATATGATTTTTCAGAAGCAAATATAATTTCTCGAATCAAAAAATTATAACACGCTTGGTTAAAAAATGGAACAAGATTGGGAATAAATCATACCGGATATTTTATAATGATATTAGACTTATTTAAGAGGATATTTAGATGATAAGAAGGAAAATGATAGATAGATTGTTGCGTAAAAATTACAATGAATTGACGATAACAGAAAAAATTGAAATCGCATATGAAAAATATTATAACAAACAAAAGGTAACTTATGAAGAGTATGTTTTGATGCTAGCAACAAATGATGAAATATATTTTTTATATGCTAATGATGAATATCAAATTGTCTATGATTCCAGTGAGTCTGTTTCAATGTGTATTACTGAGTTCAAAGGGACACAAAAAGTTTCAGGGCGTAGTGAGAGTTTTTCATCAATAATTGAACTTTTAGATAAATTTAGAATCGAAGGGAAAAGGATTCGGGATATTTGGGATGAAGTAACATTTTAGCTATTAAAATGCGTTTCCAACTTGTAGGGTATCGAGTTGCCCGTTGTGGCAACTCCTTATCCTGCCTGCTTGGTTCAAATCTTTACCATAAAGGATTGTTGTAAAAACTATGGATTTTATGGCGGGTTAAGAAAAATGCAACAAAGTTGATTTTTATATGAAAACAATCGGGAAACACGATTTCCTTAACTTCATTTGCGGACAAGCCGTAAAAAGGTGAGGTTATTCGTGTCAGTTCCGAAGAAACCGAACTGTATTTCCTCAAGACGAGATATTACGACCCCGAAGTCGGTAGATTTATAACGATTGACGGAATTGAATATCTCAATCCTGAAACCATCAATGGGTTGAACCTTTACGCATACTGCGGAAATAATCCGGTTTCCAATGTTGACCCTAACGGGAATGATTTTTGGAGTTGGTTTTTAGGCGGCTTGTCTTTGGTTGGTGGCGTGATATTATGCTTTGTTCCCGGCGGACAGGCTATAGGTGCGGCTCTTATTGTCGGCGGCGTCTCAATTACAGCTTCTAACATCATGACGGCAGCAGGCGTTGACAGTAAAATAGCAAGCCTAATTTCGTCTGGCTTGGATATTGTTGCTGGCATAGCTTTGTGTTTTGTCCCTGGCATGCAAGGTCTTGGCGCAAGTTTGATTGGTTCGGGCGCACTAGGTATTGCTGGTGGTTATATCAGCGAGGCTCTAGGTGGTAGTTTTGAACTTGGTGCGGCAATCGGAAGCATTATAGGTGGTTTTATTGGCGGTAAGGCTTATAAAATGTACGATGCTCATAAAATCGGCAAAATAGCCCAGCAAGGGACTGTTGTTATAGGAGAAACAATGAGTAGGGTGCACGCTCAAGCGGATTTAATTGGTGCAGGCACATTTAAAGCTTCTAAAGGGGCTAATTTATTGTATAAGATATTCCCTAAATTGGGTTCGGCACTTACAATGTCTGAAAATATGACATGGATTCGTAGAGTAATTGCTTCTGGGGTGGATATTGTTGATATTGGTATAGATTTAACAAGAGCGAATCGTAGTATATTCTATTCTATGGAATTGCAACACGTCTTTAAATTTTTGCTGATGATGTGATTTGTCGCTAAATTGGAGGATATTTATGTTGATAAGAAAGTTTAAAAAAATCGCTAAAAAGGATTTTGAGTTTCTTCTTAAGTATGGATTTAACGAAAGGCAAGATGATTTTGGGGCACTTGAGCAAAATTTAGTTTTTGAAAAAGGATGTTGGATCGTCTCAGTTTGCTATCATGAAGGGGTATCTGAAGAGGCTAAGAGATGTGAGATTGTAGATGTTATTATTGAATACGCATTGCAAGAGACGGTTTTGACAGTCCCTACCTTCGGCATTGTTGAATTTAATAAGATTAGAGCGAATTTAAAATTTTGCGATAAACTTTTTGGACGAGAGAAAATAAATCAATTAAATAATGCCCTTATAAATTTAGATTTAGAGAATCAAATATCTATTCAAGCAGAGTTTTTAAAGAATAATCTAACTGTATTTAGATGAGATGTATAGAAAGGTCGTGGGAGAAATCCTGCGACCTTTTGCCGTAATCCGTAACGCTTGACAAAACCTATGTTTTTGTATATGCTAATAACGGTAATATCGTTAAGCAAAGACAGTTTTCGTTTACGTTAAAGGATAATGTCTTAATCGAAGAATTAGAATCTGCGGATAAAGCATATATCTATGACGGAGATAAATTATTGTCGTTTAACGGTCAGGCTTGCGCTTACGACGTAATAGGGAATCCAACAACATATTGTGGTAAAACTGCAACTTGGGCAAAGGGAAGACAACTCGCAAGTTATAACGGACATACCTTTACATATGACGGTCAGGGCAGAAGATTAACCAAAGACAGTATATCTTATGCCTATGATATTAACGGAAAGTTGTTAAAGCAGAGTAACGGTTTAGAGTTCTTCTATGACCATAGTGGCGTTTCGTCAGTAAAACACGATGGAAAAACATATTAATTTAACATATTATTATGATAAAGCCGTAAAATGAACGTATAAATAAGCGTGGCGGAGAAGTCTTTTCAGACTACTCCGCCACGCTCGATTATACGAAAAACTTAAATTTTGAATTTTTCGAATTTCAGTTTGGCGTAGTCGGGTAAACCGTTTTTGTAACGAATCTTCGGTTCGCCCTGAATAAGCGGCAACGCGTAAGCCGTAAACTTATCGTTAAGCCCGGTTCCGTCGGCGGTTATCCAGTCAAGGGGAATCCGCTTTTCGGCGTTTGCGGTTATTGTTAAAGGCGTTAAACCGTAAGTCGCGGAGTAGGGCGAATCCGATTCGCGTATAAAACAAACCATTTTGTCGGTTTCGCCGTTCGTAGCCGCTTCGACCGCTTTTTGTCCTGCGGTAAAAGTTTCTTCCACGTCGGTGTCCGACGCGCAATGCGCCGCGCAGCGTTGCAGAATATTGAGTTCGATCGCTTTACATTTTACGCCGAGTGTTTTGACGAAATTTTTCAGAACGCCGCAGACTCCGCCGAGTTGAGAGTGCCCGAAATTATCCGTCGCGGAAGCGTCTTCGCCGACGTACGTTCCGTTCGCGTAGCGTATTCCTTCCGAAACCGCGACGACGCATTTTTGTTTTTTGTCAACCACGCGTTTTACGTCCGATAAAAACTTATCTTTATCGAAAACGATTTCGGGCAGGTAAATAAGGTCCGCTCCCTGTCCGTTTATCGATGCGAGGCTCGCGGCGGCTGTCAGCCAGCCA
>FR898480.1:0-798 GCA_000437515.1 Acidiphilium sp. CAG:727
ACGGGAGAGCATACTCCCGGAAGGGTGGTTTTCCGCGGAGTGTATAACACACCTTAAAAAATATCACATTATAGCGTAAAAACGGCATATATTATATCGAGAGCGTTTCAAGGAGGTCATATATGTCGTTCTTTACCACCAACGCCACGGACAGAGGTCCCGGCAGAATAACCGGTAATCCTATGAACGGGCTTTGCGAAAGAGTCGTTATTCAGGCGCAAAAAGTATTCGACGCGTGCATAAGACAAACGCAGGAAGAAGGTATAACGCTGGCTTTGACGGGTTTCAATCCCGAAAACCCCGTGTACCCGCTGACGTTTTTAAGCGCGCGCAGCACCACCAATCAGGGTACGGTTACCAATATAAAGATAGATCGTTTACCGGACCGGCAGAGATTTGCCAGAGTTCAGGCCACCGTTACCGTTCCTATGGAAGTCGTTTACACCGACGCGAACGGAGTACAGGGCACGGCGCAGTCGAGCGTTGCTATCGATCAGGATATAATAATGTACATACCCGAACCGTCGATAATCCCGTTTACGGTCGACGCGGTAGTTTCTATCGTCGCGCCCGAAGGGATATACGTCGAAGGTCCGACTTTTACGGTTACTTGTTGCATAACTATGATAATGAAAATAGTTATGCCCGTAGAACTGTTAGTGCCGAGTTACGGCTACGCGACTATTCCGCCGTGTCAGGAATACACGCAGGAAGTTTGTTCGGGATTTTTCGATTTACCCGTCTATCCGGGCGGTTAAACCCGTTTTTTACGCGCCGCTTTGCAAAAAATGCAAAGCG
>FR898480.1:828-2997 GCA_000437515.1 Acidiphilium sp. CAG:727
GCGGCGCTTATTTTTTATGAGTAATCGCGGTTAATAAGTTGAAAAAAAACGCGTAAAGTGTTAAAATCTAACTATGAAGATTTACGCGATAAGCGACCCCCATATCAGCGGCGACGGAACCAAACCTATGGACGTTTTCGGCGGTAAATGGGTCGGATATTTACCTAAAATAGCCGAGGACTGGCAAAAAAAAGTCGATTCGGGCGATGTTGTCGTTATCGCGGGCGACATCAGTTGGGCTATGGACTTGCCCGAGGCGGTAAAGGACATAAACGGTTTTTTCGCGCCGCTCAAAGGCAAAAAAGTATTCGTAAGGGGTAATCACGATTACTGGTGGAAGAGTATTTCACGCGTGCGGTCTTCTTTTTCGGACGATTTTACGTTTTTACAGAACGACTGCGTAAAATTCGGCAATAAAATCGTATGCGGATCGCGCGGTTGGTGCGTCGAAGGCTCGCCCGATTTCAAGGAACAGGACAGAAAAATATATTATCGCGAAGTCGAGCGTCTGCGGCTTGCTTTTTCAAAGGTGAATCAGATAAGGGAAGACGGCGACGAAGTTATCTGCGCGGTGCATTATCCGCCGTTCAACGCCCGTCGCGATAATTCGCTTTTTACCGATCTTTTCGAGCAGAACGGAGTAAATAAAGTAATTTACGGACATCTTCACGGCAGCGAATCCCGCGCGGATTTGAAGATAGTCAAAAACGGAATAGAATATTTTTTGACTTCGTGCGATCAGGTAAACAACAAACTCACTCTCATAACCGAATAACTCAAATTCCTTACGACGGCAATAAATCACCGTCATTCCGAGGTGAAGCCCCCTATGCAGGTCGCTCCGTCTTCGTTGAGCCACGCGCTCCGCTTCACCCGCTTCAACGTGAGAGCGTACTCCCGGAAGGGCGGCTTACCGCGGAGAATGTATACGCGACGGAAATGGTAACAGAGGCATAATATGACATTCAAAGAAACGGTAAAAAAATACGCCGACCGCTGGTTTATAAAGGCGTTCAGCGGCATGGCGCAGGGGCTTTTCTGCACGCTTATAGCGGGTACTATTTTAGAGCAGATAGGCAAATGGATAGGCGATAACGCTTTCGGCGCGATAGTTCTTGCCATCGCCAAAATCGCCAAAACCGCAATGGGCTTCGGCATAGGCGTAGGCATAGCCAACGCGCTGGGCGTAAAAAAACTCACGCTGTTTTCCTGCGGGGTGGCGGGTTTCGTCGGAGCGTTTGCCGATAAAATCATGTTTAACGAATTTACCCTTACTCTCGGTTTGCCGGGTAACCCGATAGGTTCTTACGTCGTCGCGCTCTTATGCGCCGAAGTCGTATCTTTGTACGAGGGTAAAACCAAATTCGATATAATAATCGTTCCGCTCGGCGTAATGGTACTCTGTATGGGCGGAATTTATCTTGCGTACCCGTTTATATGGCTTATAAATCAACTCGGAATATTGATAGAAAAGGCGACCGAAATAACCCCGTTCTTTATGGGAATAATAATTGCCGTTATTATGGGCGTTCTGCTCACCATGCCGACATCTTCGGCGGCGATATGGATAGCCGTCGCGGCGGGTAAAACGAGCGACGCCATGCTTATTGCGGGCGGCGCGGCGGTCGTAGGCTGTTCCTGCCACATGATAGGCTTTGCCGTGGCTTCTTTCAGAGAAAACGGAGTTTCGGGGCTTGTTTCGCAAGGTTTAGGCACGAGTATGCTTCAGATTCCGAATATAATGAAAAAACCCGTTATAATGTTGCCCGAAATTATCGCGAGCGCGATTTTAGGTCCCGTATCCACCTGCGTATTCGGGCTTAAATGTAACGCCGCGGGCGGCGGAATGGGTACCAGCGGACTCGTCGGCGTATTCGGCACGATAGAGGCGAGCGCGAGTATGGAACCGTGGCTTTTAGGCTTAGGCATAACTCTTTTGTTGTTCGTATTGCCTGCGGCGATATGTTTCGGCTTATCCGAACTTTTCCGCAAACTCGGCTGGATATCCTTCGGCGATCAGAAACTCGACTGAATAATCACGAAACGACCGTCATCTGGCAATGTAAAAAGTTGTCATTGCGAGCATAACATGACAATGCTTGGTATCGTCATTCTGAGCCTTTGGCGAAGCCCCCTAGGCAGGTCGTCCCCTCTCCGCCACGCTACGCG
>FR898480.1:3021-4991 GCA_000437515.1 Acidiphilium sp. CAG:727
TGCCACCTCCCCCGCTTCAACGGGAGAGCATACTCCCGGAAGGGTGGTTTCTGACGGACTTAATATCATAAAAAACGAACGCTCCGCATAATTTATCGTGGGGCGTTTATCATGGGGCAGATTGAAAATCACGTTTTAACGATAGATAACCGTAAGGCAATATCTTTAAGCGGAGCGGCTGACGTGCTTTCGTTTAACGAGCGCGAAATAAGGTTTTCGCTTATCGGCGGCGGCAAGGTGGTAGTGTCGGGCGAAAATCTCAATATCGCAGGGTTTTCCAAGCAGACCGGCGAAGCGAAATTGTCGGGTACGATAAACTCGGTAAAATATTTTACTATCGGAGCGCCGTCGCTTAAAAAACTGTTCAGGTAATGTTTGTCAGCGCAGGGCAGTTTTATTATTTTGCCGAATGTCTGTTTATCGGCGCGTTGTCGGGGCTTGTATCCGAAATTCTTCTCGTATCGATCCCGCTGTCGTCTAAATTCGCGGCGGTCGAAAAAATTACCAATTTTTTGCGGTTCGTCGTTGCGGGCGCAGTCTATTTTCGGCTGTCGCTTTATTTCCGGTTTCCCGACGTCAGATTGTATATGCCGCTCGGCGTAATCGTCGGAAACGCGCTCGAATACGTAACAGTGCATAAATTGCTTGCAAAACACCTTAAAACGTGGTATAATAAATTCGAGAATTACTTACGGAGTAAGATAAATGACCGAAAGAAAAATGCGAAGGCTCGTTACGGCAGGCACGGGGGGCGCCNNNTCCGGCAGGCGCGGTGGTCGCCGTCGTCGTGCTGTTTCTGATGATAGTGGTCTTGATTGTTCAGATGTTTGCGTTATCCGCAAAAAAGCGACGGATAACCGAAAAAGAAGGTCTGATTCAGTCGGTGAAAGACGCCGAAGAAGAATTGGAACGCAATAAAGCGTTGAGGGATTTTTACGAAACCGACGAGGGCAAACTCTACTGGGCGTTGAAATACGGCTACAAATACGATGGAAACGAATAAAAAATACGGCATAATAGATATAGGATCAAATTCCGTTCGCGGACGCGCTTTCGCGGACGGAAAAATTATATATAACGACCTTTTTACCACTCGTCTGGGTTCGGGGCTTGCAAACGGCAGCGAATTGACCGAAAAATCCATGCAAGATACCGTAAAAGCGATAAAAAATCTTGTCGGCGGTTTCAAAAAAGCCGAAGTCGGCGAAATATACGCTTTTGCGACCGAAGCGGTCAGAAGCGCAACTAACGGCAAAAATTTCGTCGGACTCGTAAAAAACGAAACGGGTATAGACGTAGACGTCGTAAACGGCGACGAAGAGGGCGAACTCGCTCTTCTGGGCGCCGTCGGTATGAGCGACGGCGGAGTTATCGATATAGGCGGGGCGAGCGCGGAAATAAGCGTCGTAAAAAACGGGAAAATAATATATTCTCATTCCCTTCCGCTCGGCGCGGTAAGACTTTACGGCAAGTGCGGAAACGATCTTGAATTGCTCGACGAAGTTATCGAAGAAAAAATAGGCGAGTACGGACGAGTTCCCGCAGGGGTTAAGTTTTACGCGGTTGGCGGTACCGCCACGACCTTGGCTGCGCTCGATTTAAGGCTCGCCGTATACGATTCGTCCAGAACCGACGGACGCGTACTGACCGTAAACGATCTCGAAGAAGATTATAAACTTATAATTTCAAACGACGTTTGCGGTAGAATAAATAAATTGCATATCGACGAAAAACGCGCCGAAATAATTCATTGCGGGGCGTATATGTTGCTTAAAATAATGAAAAAATTCCATATAGAAGAAATTACGGTAAAAGAAAGCGATAATCTGCAGGGTTATCTTAAAAAACGGGTGTACGGTGAGGGTTATGAAAGATAAAACCAAAGCGACGCTTAAAATTATCGCGATTTATATAATCGCAATCGCTTTCGCGGGGTTTAACGTGTGGGCGGTGACGAGAATTTACGGCGA
>FR898481.1:0-14898 GCA_000437515.1 Acidiphilium sp. CAG:727
ACCCGCCGATCCCACTAAAGCGGGCAACAAGTTTATCGGGTGGTATAAAGATAAAGATTGCAAGGGGTTGCCTTTCTCGTTCGAAACGGACGCTATAACCGCTGACACCGATCTTTACGCGTTGTGGGTAGCCGTAGGCGAAAACGACAACGAATTCAAGATAAATTTCGACCTCGGTTACGAGGCTGCCGCGCCCGAAGCGATGACTACCGTCGCCGGCAAACTTTATAACGTTGCCGAGCCGACGAGGGAAGGTTATACCTTTAAGGGCTGGTGGCTCAGTTCGTATAACGACGGCGATAAACTCACCGCCAAATTAACGGATAGCACCGTGTTCGACGCGGATACCACGCTTTACGCCGTATGGGCGCAGGGCGACGAAACCGCGCCGCTTTTAAGCGTTACTCAAAACGGCGCCGAATGGGAAGGCGTTACTACGTCCGCGAAACTCACCATCGCAGGTCCTGACGGACTTAAAGTAACCGAAAACGTCGGTACGACCGCGGGTAACAGATACGCTTACGATTTCGCAAAACAGGCGGCGGGCGATTATACCGTTACTCTCGAAGCGGGCGGAAAAACCGCAACGGCTTATTACCTTAACGGCGCGTTGGCGAGAGTTTCCGATCTCCGCGTAGTCGGTAACGCCGTACTTATGTGGAACCCCGTTGCGGGTGCGGAAAAGTACGTCGTTTCGGTCAAGTGCGGCAACGCAAATCACGAACATCTCGAAATAGACAACGGAACTTCCACCAACTTCAACTTCGTCAACTGCGCGATGAAAGAAGGCGGTATAGAGTTTACCGTAAAGGCGCTTGCGAACGGTAAGGCGACTTCGGTTGCCGCTTATACGTTCGACAGAACGCTTGCAAAACCCGAAAATCTTTCGTATAACGCCACGACCGGTAAACTTACCTGGAACGCCGTAAGAGAAGCCGCCGACTATATAGTTACGGTCGGCGAAGAAGCGTATAACGTGGGCAATAAGACGGAATTCAGCCTTAAAGGCTATACGGGCGACCTTGAAATTTCGGTCGTCTGCAAGACCGACGGATATAATACTTCCGCCGCGGCTACGCTTGCTTTGACGAAAGAAACGCCCGCTTCCCCCGCGAACTTGCAGATAAACGGCGACAACCTTACCTGGGGAGCGGTAGAAAACGCTACGGGTTACGTAGTCCGTATCGGCAATAACGAATTCGAAGTCAAAGATCCCACGTTCGATCTCGCGGCTAAATTCATCGAACTCAACAAAAACGTCATTCCCGCGTTCGGCTCGGAATACACGGTTGCGGTTAAGGCGAAATTCGAAAACGGCGAATCGCTTTACAGCGACGATCTTGACGTGCTTTATTACGCCATGCAAAAGTCGCTTAAATACGACAAAGGGGTATTATCCTGGGATTACGTCGTAGGCGCGACCGAATACGAAGTAAAAGTAAACGGGAAATCGTATACCACCGAAGAAAACGAATACGAGGTAACTTTGGACAAAGAGGGCGAAAACCTTCTTGAAGTTACGTATAAAGACGCCGACGGTAATCTTGCGGATAACTGGGTAACGTATACGGTAAACGCGTACAAACTCACGTTTGACGCGACGTCCGGTTCTGCCGTTCCCGCCGTCTATAAAGCGGTAGGGGATAAAATGGATTTGCCGTCCAGCGAACGCGAAGGTTTCGACTTTGCGGGTTGGTACAACGCTGCGGCCGCAAATAACGCGAAATTGTACGACGACGAATATTTCTACGGAAACGCCGACTACGTTCTCTACGCAGGCTGGAATCCGAAGACTTACGCCGCAAACCTCGATTACAACGAAAAGGGCGAAGGCTCGGCGACCGTTGCGGCCGTTACCTATACCAAAGATTATTACATTGCGCCGCCGACGGTTAAAGAATCGTTCAACGATAAAATTTTCGTCGGTTGGTACTCTTCCGCCGACGGTACGGGCGTACAATATACCGACGAACTCGGTAATTCGCTTCGTCCGTGGCAACACACGTCGGATATGCCGTTATTCGCGGTGTATAAAGACGCGTTCAAATATGTCGAATACGGTAAAGGTTACGAAATAACGGCAAACCCGTTGTTTGCGTCGACTAAAATTGCCGAACTCGTCATACCCGCGACGTATAACGGTAAAAACGTTATTTCTATCGGCGAATACGCTTTCAAAGACTGCAAAAATCTTACAAGCGTGAAAATTCCCGATACGGTTACGTTTATTGCCTCCACCGCGTTTTATAATTGTACCAAAGTAGAAAGGTACGAAGTTTACGATAACGGAGCGGTAGCCCCGACGTATTATTCCGATAACGGCTCGTTGCTCTATAAGAATCCGATAGCGGGCGGAATCGAACTTATGTGCGTACCCTCCGCCGCGAACGGCAGTTACTCTATTCCTTACGGCGTTACAAGACTCAACTCGAAAACGTTTTACAAATCGAACGTAACCGAAGTAACCGTACCCGCAAGCGTTGTCGAAGTCGCGCAGGAAGCCTTCCTTTCGTGTAAACAACTCACGAAATTGTCGTTCGCTATGCCCGAAGGCGATCAGGAACTCGTTTCTCTCGAATTCTCGACTGCTTTCGTCAGCGATTGCACCGCGCTCGAAATACTCGAACTCCCTGCGAGGGTAAAAGCAATAGATAACCTTGCCGAGTCGCTGAACGCATACAAGAAATTAAAAGAAATAAACGTAATCGGGGAGTGCGACGGTCAGGTTTACGCTTCTCTTACCGAAGAAGACGGTTTGGGCGCGAAAGGTATTCTTTGTAACGCCGACAAGTCCGAAATTCTTTATTGCCCGATTGCAAAAGAATTTAATTCCGTTGCAGACGGCGAAAACGTAGTGAAAGAATTCGTTGTGCCGAATATCGTAACGAAGATCGCTCCGAACGCTTTCAATATGTACAAACAGTCCAGCGAAAGCAAGAACGCGTATTACAATCTTAACAGAATCGTATTCCACAGCGGTATAGTTTCTATCGGAGAAGAGGCTTTCCTCGATATGAGGTATCTTAAATCCGTAACGTTCAAAGCGGGCGACGATCCGCTTGGAATGACGATCGGCGCAAAAGCGTTTTACGGGTGTTTCTATATAAACGAACTCACTTTCGAAGAAACGGGCGCGCTTGAAGGAACGACTTTCGTTCCGGCGAAGACGTGCGGTGTTAAAGAAATAGGCGCGAAGGCGTTTTACGACACCTCCGTTAAAAAACTTCTGTTGCCCGGCACTCTTACGAAGATAGGCGACAGCGCGTTTGAAGACAGCGACGCTTTAACCGAAATAGATTTCAGTCACGTCAGAAACGATCTCGTCTACGGCGCTCATATTTTCGCAAGTTGCGGATCTCTTGCCAAGGTAAGCATAACGGACAACGTAGGCCCGATGGAATTCAGTTCGGTATTCTATAAGTGTTCTAACCTCGAAAAGGTCGAAGTTTCGCCGAACAACGAAAACTACGAAAGCGACGCAGACGTACTTTACAGCAAAGGTAAAGAAACGTTGCTTTACTACCCCGACGGTAAGACGGGCGAATTTACGATTCCCGCCGAAACGAAACGTATCGGCGGCGGCGTATTCAGGGCAAAGAGTAACATAACCAGGATAACGATCCCCGCGAACGTTATCGAAATCGGCGAAAACGCATTCGAAAAATGCGCGAACCTTACCGAAGTTATATTTGCCGCTCCCGCAGAAAACGAGCAAGCCGAACCGCTCAGAATAGGCGACGGCGCGTTCTGCAATTGTACCGCGCTTACGTCGATAACGCTTCCCGCAAGGACGGAATCTATAGGCGCCGGTGCGTTCACGTTCGACAGGAAAAGCGATTCCGCTCTTGCCGAAGTGGTCCTGAACGAAGGGCTTGAAACGATAGGCGATTCTGCGTTTGCAAGGTGCGGTGCGTTGACGAATATCGTAATTCCGTCGTCGGTTAATACGATAGGCAAATCCGCGTTCTCGATGTCCGGATTGACTACCGTCAACTTTGAAGGCTCGGGCGAACTCGCTCTCGGAACGTACGTATTCTACTTATGTGAGGATCTTGCGTCCGTAACTTTCAGAGAAGGAACGAAAAATATACCCGAATATACGTTCGCTTACGATGCGAACCTTACTACGGTCGTTATACCCACTACCGTTACCAACGATTCCAATAACGGCGTAAGGGCGATAGCGTCGATGGCATTCAATAATTGTACTGCTTTGACTACGGTTACGTTTACGAAGGGCGGAACTCTGCCGCTTTCGTTCGCAAGCGGCGCGTTCTGGGGTTGTACGGCTTTAACTGAACTTAACCTGCCTAAACGCGCAAGCAGTTTCAACGGTAATTACGACTTGTTCGAATTCGGCGAGGCCGGTAACGTATTGCAAAGTACGTTGGCAAACCGGGTATTCTGCGAAAACCCGTACCGCGCGGGTCAGGACGTTACCCTGGCAAGAGTAAACGTCATGGCGGACGATAACGTACCGCAAGATTTTGTCGCAGAGTACGCCTCTTACGACGGAGCGTTATATTCCGCCGACCTTAAGACGGTGGTTTGGATACCTTATGGCAGAACGGGTAACGTAGAAATTTCCCGAAATGCGACTTCTTTCCGCGACGGTGCGGCGTACGGTTGCGGTTTACTCGAATCCGTTACGTTTGAAAAAGGCGGCGAGTCTGACTTTACTTTCAAATCCGTCGATAATAAAACGGGCGTTTCTACTACGAAACACGTATTCTTCGCTTGCCCGAGTCTGAAATCAATCGCATTCCCGGCAAGGCTTACTTCTATCGGCGATTACGCGTTGTTCAGCGCGTCGTCTAACAGAGAGATGCACGGAACCGTACTCGAAGAAGTTACGTTTGAAGCGGGAACGAGGCTCGAATCTATCGGCGCGTATGCGTTCGGTAACTCTATGATTACCGAGTTCACCGTACCCGACAGCGTAACGAAAATATCGAAAGACGTGTTTAACGGCAGCGCGAAACTCGAAACGCTTAACCTTTCGGCAACGACCGACGCAACGATGCTTACAAACCTCGTTTCGGGCGTGCCGAACCTGAAAGCGGTAAACATCCCTGCTGCGAGCAAGGAACTTGCTTCCGACGAATACGGCGTGGTTTACGATATCGGTAAAACGAATATCGCGTACGTCC
This sequence comes from Acidiphilium sp. CAG:727, assembly GCA_000437515.1. Taxonomy (GTDB): domain Bacteria; phylum Bacillota; class Clostridia; order Christensenellales; family Borkfalkiaceae; genus UBA10281. The sequence continues at coordinate 5,151 of FR898481.1, forward strand.
CGCTCGGTTTCGACGCCGCAGAATACGAAGTACCCTATACGGTTACGACGATTACCGCAAGTACGTTCAAGAACGTCAAATCGCTTAAAAAGGTAGTATTCGCAAATGCGCCCGAAGGAAAGACCGCAGGGGAACTTACGTTCGGCGCGAGCGCGTTCGAAGCATCGGGTCTTACCGAGATAACTTTACCTGCAAGAACGAAATCTTTGGGTAACTATATTTTCAAGAATTGTACTTCGCTCGTGTCCGTCGATTTCGAAGACGGTTATTCGTACGGATCTTTACCCACCGCGGCGTTCTACGGATGTTCCGCTCTCACGGATATAAGACTTCCCGGCGAAATAACTTCGATAGGCACTCAGGTATTTTATAATAACGCGGCTCTTGAAACCGTCACTTTCGGAATAACGAAAACCGGCGTGGTCAGTCAGTTGACCAGAATCGGCGGTTACGCTTTCTTCGGCTGCTCTTCTCTCGCCACGTTACAAACAGAACAACCGGTAAAGGATTCCGAAACCGGTAAAATTACGGGCGTAACGTACGTTGAAAAACTTCCCGATTCGATTACGGAATTCGGCAACAGCGATAACGCTGCCACCGGAAACGGACCGTTTACGAAGTGTACTTCGCTTCAGTCGATAACGATTCCGGACGGCGTCGAAAATATCAACGGCAGCGCGTTCTCGGGTTGTACGGCACTCGAAACCGTAAATCTTCCCAAGTCGCTGAAAACTATTTACAGCAGCGCGTTCTCGGATTGTACGAGTCTGAAAACGGTGAACTTCAATAAAGACACTTCAGGCGTTACGATTCAGCAAAAAGCATTTTTGAATTGTTCGTCGCTTGAATCTTTCGATTTTACCAAGGTTGGAAGTTTGTCGGGGCACGGAAATATTTTCCAGAATTGTACGTCGCTTAAATCCGTTACGATCGGCGAAAACGTAACCAAAGCGAGTGGCGCAAATCTTTTCGACGGTTGTACGGCTCTTAAAACCGTTGAATTCAAACCCGGTGACGCGACTACGACGTTGGGTGGTAAAGCCTTCCTTGATTGTACGGCGTTGGAGAAAGCGGTTATCGGCGATAACGTTACCAAGATCGGGTCAAGTGCTTTTGAAAATTGTACCGCTCTTACGACCTTTACGATCGCCGGCGCGAACGCCGCGCTTACGACGGTTGACAGTAAAGCGTTCCTGAATTGTACGTCGCTTAAACAATTCGTCTTCCCGTCGTCCGTTACGACGATAGGCAGCAACGCGTTCGAGGGTACCGAAAGTTTAACGGCGGCAGACTTCTCAACCACATCAAACGCAAAAGGCGTAACGATAGGCAGCAAAGCATACCTTAACAGCGGCGTTTCTTCGGTGACGTTTACAGCCGAAGGCAATACCGGGAAATCGGTAGCGGAAATAAAATCGAACGCTTTCCAGGGTTGCGCGAATCTTACTTCGGTTACCGTACCGGACGCCTTTGCCAAAGGGAAACTCGCCACGGCCGTTTTCACGGGTTGTACCTCCTTAAAAACGTTAAATTGGGAATCTCAACTTCCGATTCCGAGTAACATGTTCAAAGGTTGTACCGCTCTCACGGGGGTAACGATTAACGATAACGTTACCGCGATAGGGCAGTCGGCATTTATGGGTTGTTCGTCGCTTGAATCGATTACGTTGCCGTCCGGGCTTACGTTGCTCGGAAGGACGTCCGGAAACCCGAGTATAACGAGCCCGTCGGAAGTTTTCTCCGGTTGTACTTCGCTTAAGAGTATCGAGTTGCCGGTCGGAATAACCTGGCTCGGTGGGGATCTGTTCAGAAATTGCGAAAACCTGACTACCGTTAAGTTTAACGCTGCCGTTACGCTGTTCGGTAAAGGCGTCTTTGCGGGAAGCCCGAAAGTTACGTTTGAGATAGCGGACGGCGTGGCTATGACTACGAGCGGCGGCGCGTTGTATAGCGGAACCAAACTTCTGGGATACGGCGGCGGAAGCGAAAGACTCACAGTTGCGGACGGAACCACGGAAATATTAAGATACGCATTCTCCGATATAGACACGCTGCGCACGATAGAACTTCCGGATACCGTTACTTCGATTGCCGAAAGAGCGTTTATGGATTGTTACGGTCTTGAAACTATCAACCTTGAAAACGTCGACGAATTGGTTCAATACGCGTTTTTCGGGGCAACGGGTTTAACGAGCGTTAAATTGAAAAATTCCACGGTTGCGAAATCCGCTTTCCAGAACTGCACTTCGCTTGAAAGCGTCGAATTTTTAGGGGAAAACGTAACTATAGGTGAATATGCGTTCAGCGGTTGTACCGCTCTTCGCGAAATGATCGGACAGGATAAAGTTACCTCGATCGGCGCTTATGCGTTCCAGAATGCCATTCAGACGACGGAAACCGAACTTAATTTCTCCAATGCGAAAACTTTGGGAACTACGGGTTATATATTCAAAGGCGCGACGAAACTTACCGCGATTACGATAAAAGGCGTACACGCAGACAATAAGGGCGTCGAAACGAAGAAAATACCCGCGGCCATGTTTGACGGTTGTACTTCGCTCGCGGATATAACCGTAGTCGAGAGCGTCGAATCGATTGATAATTACGCATTCAGGAATTGTACTGCTCTTAACTTCGATTCGGTTGATTTCAGCGAAGTTACGAAAATCGGCTCTAACGTTTTCCAGAATTGCGAGAAGATGACAGCCATAGCGTTGCCCAAGTTGACCTCGCTCGGCTCGACTTCGACGTTGGCGGTAAAAATCACTTCGAACGTGGCGGTGTTCAGCGGTTGCACAAGGCTTACGACCGTTTCGCTCGGCAGCGGAGTAACCGTTTTAGGTAAAAACGTATTCTTTAACTGCAGCGCGCTTACGACCGTCTTAATGCCGGGAGTAACGCAGATAGGTCAGTATGCGTTCGCCGGTTGTTCGGGCTTAACATCTCTTACTCTCACGTCGGCAGTTACCGCAGTCGATGCAAACGCATTCGACGGTTGGATTGAAACTCAGACGATTAACTTGCCCGACTACGAAGAAGGTAGTCTTCCTTCCGATTGGAACGCGGCGTGGAATACGGGTTGCAACGCGAAGATCGTTTATAAAAAAGCCCAGGCGACCGCCTGAGGTAAGGCATAAAATTTAATAAACATCACATAATGCACACAAAACGAATAGCGTTTTGGTCTATAATAGGTCAATAACGCTATTCGGTTTGTGGCGTTATAGGTAAAAATCCTTTTGCGACGTCAGAATGACAATAAACGCATCACGGTGGATTTTAAGAAAAGTTTTATTTTTTTTTACGCGTGCGCACACGCGTAAAGGCAGGATACTATGAAAAAAGAACGGAACGTTTTTAACAAGTTTTACGGTAAACTTGCCCGCGAAGGCTTGCTGAAATCTCTTATGGTTTCGGCGTCGATTGCTTTCGTCGTCGCGGGTTTATGCGCGTTCGCAACCTGGTTTCTGGGTATAAACGCACTCTGGATATCGCTCGGTATAATCGGCGGGCTTACGCTTATTTTAACCCCGATATTCTATTTCAAAAAATTCCGCCCGACGACTAAAAGCATAGCGAAACGTCTTGATTCGCTCGGACTCGAAGAGAGAATCCTTACGATGTCCGAACTTACTTCGGACGATTCTTATATCGCCATGAAACAGCGCGAAGACGCGGAAGAGGCTCTTAAAAAAGTTCAGCCCAAATCTCTTAAATACGCGATTTCCTGGGTTACGATAGTCTGCCTTTCGGTCGCTACGGTATTTACGGGCGCGGGCATGACGGTCAATTCGCTTGCCGCTAACGGAATTATCGCCGACGGCGGAAAGATAATCGAGGACTTAAAACCCGATCCGCCGGAAGTTTTCTACACGCTTAAATACGTCGCCATAGATTACAAGACTTTGGTTATGTACGGCGCGATAGTCGAATCCGACGGCGGAATGTTCGACGGCAACGAAGAACAACTCGTGGCGAAAGGCGAAGACGGCGAAGCGATTCTCGCGCTTGCCGACGGCGATTACTCGTTCGTAGGTTGGCTCGACGGAACGAGCGACCCCTACCGCGTGGATTACGCCTTACTCGTTACCGACGATCAGTTCAACGTCCCCGACGACAAGAAAATCGTCGATAAAGACGGAAACGTTTCGGTGCTCGACGAGGCGCGCGGCTGGTATATCACCAAAGACAAAGACGGCAATATCACGATCGAGGTGTTCGCGCTGATTACCGAACTCGAAGACGGCAATCCCGAGCCCGGCGAAGAAGGCGATCCGTCGAATGGCGGCGAACAGGAAGAAGACCAGCCGAGCGGCAAACCCGAAGATGGCGACAACGAAAACCAGGGCGAGGACGGAGAGAAGAATCCGAATCCCGACAAAAAACCCGGCGAAAGCGACGAGCCCAGTAAAAACGAAAATAATAACAATAAGGTCATCAACGGCGAAACCGATTACAAAGAAAGAATAGACGAGTACATAAAAACGTACGAAGAACTGAAAGCGCAGGGCGCAGAAATTCCCGAAGAGCTGCAAAAGATAATCGATGACTACTACAACTCGCTCGATTGATAAAACCGATAAAATAAAAAAATAAAAAACGGCGGAACGATTCCGCGGAGGACGATATGGTAACAGAAGAGAATTTAACTCAATTCAGCAAACAATGCGAAAATATTTTCAAACAGATCAGACGCGACGTCATCGGTCAGAACGAAGTCGTCGAAGGTACGATTATAGCGATGATAGCGGGCGGTAACGTGCTTCTCGAAGGCGTTCCCGGCGTAGGTAAAACCCGTCTGGTAAGGACTCTCGGCAGAGTATTCGATCTTCCGTTCTCCCGTATTCAGTTCACGCCCGACCTCATGCCCGCGGACGTTACCGGTACGAACATAATCGTAAAAGACGAAAACGGAAACTCGACTTTCCAATTCCAGCCCGGTCCCGTGTTCAGCAACATAATTCTTGCGGACGAAATCAACCGCGCGACGCCGAAGACGCAATCCGCGCTTCTCGAAGCGATGCAGGAACACACCGTTACGGTTATGGGCGTTTCGAGAAAAATGAAAGAACCTTTCTTCGTTCTCGCCACGCAGAACCCCGTCGAACAGGACGGTACTTATCCGCTCCCCGAAGCGCAGATGGACCGTTTTATGTTCAAACTCATCGTTCCCAATCCGTCGCTCGAAGAACTCATGGGCATAGTAAACATGACTCAGAAGACGATGGCGGAAGTTTCCGAAGCGGCTTGCAGCGGCGAGCAACTTCTTAAAATGCGCGAAACCGCAAATCAGATTCCCGTTGCCGAAGACGTACTCCGCTACGCGATGATACTTTGTTCGGCGACTCACGCAGACGGCGAATGCGCTTCCGAAGCGGCTAAAAAATACGTCCGCCTCGGAGCAAGCCCCCGCGCGGGACAGGCTCTTATATCCGCGGCTAAAGTCAAGGCTCTTATGGCGGGCAGATACAACGTGTCGTATTCGGATCTCAACGAACTCGCTTTGCCGGTTCTTCGCCATCGTATGAAACTCAATTTCGAGGCGGTTGCCGAAAGAGTTTCGGCAGACGACGTCGTTAAGATGATAGTCAAAGAAGTTTCCGAAAAATACGGTAACGGCGCGAAAAAAGAAGTCAAAGACGAAGCAGAACCCAAAAAGAAGGGCAAATTCGGTAAATAAAAATGAAAAACCCATATCTTAACAGCGAGTTTTTCAGTCGGCTCGAAACGTCCGCGCTTAACTTGCGGTCGAGTCTTGCGGGTTTTTTCGGCGGTAAACACCTCGTTAAAACTTACGGTCAGACCGTCGAATTCGCCGATTACAGAGAATATATGCTCGGCGACGATATTCGCCGCATAGACTGGAATTTATACAGTCGTTTCGAGAAATATTTCCTTAAACTCTTCACCGACGAAAGACAGATGCACACGCGGATATTTCTCGATTGTTCGGCTTCGATGGGTAAGGACAACCCTACCAAAGCCGCTTACGCGATCGGGTTTGCGGCGGCGCTCGGTTTTTTGTCCGTGCATAACATGGATAAGTTGTCTATAAGACTTATCCGTGGCGACAAGGCTGTGAATCCTTTCGGCACGATAGTCGGCAAAAACGCCTTTTACAGAGCGGTGGGCGAACTCGAAAACGTAACGTTTGACGGCGACTGCGACATAGAAAAGGCAATCGTCGGGTGCGACGATCAGGGGCAGAACGACGGACTTACTATAATAATATCCGACTTTTTCACGGACAGCGACTGGCGTAAAGCGGTCGATTATCTCGGTTATAAAAAACGGCAGGTCATACTTGCGCAGGTGCTTTCGCCCGAAGACATCGACCCGACGTATACGGGCAGAGTAACGCTTATCGACTCCGAGTCGGAAGACGTGGAAGACGCAAGAAACATGAGAATAAACATAACCCGCGGAATGCAGATCGCCTACGAACAGGCGCTTTACGATTATATTGCGGAAATCCGTTCGTATTGCGTCACTCACGACGTGGGCGTCGCGACGATCAGATGTAACGAACCGATAGAAAAGGCAATCTTCGGACAATTGATGAATTTAGGAATCACGGAATGAGATTATTACTACCTTTGGGGCTGTTGGGACTTTTAAGTCTTGCGGTTTTATTGATTATTTATTTATTAAAACCGAATTATCAGCAGAAGATGATTTCCAGCACGTTCGTGTGGAAACTCAGCCTCAAATACAGAAAAAGAAAAATACCCGTAAGCAAATTGCGGAATATATTGCTGATCCTTTGTCAGGTGCTCGTATTGTCGCTGGCGGCGTTCATCATAACGAAACCCGCGGTGGTTTACGACAGAAGCAAATCGAGCGACGAGAAGATAATCGTACTCGACGCGTCGGCAAGCATGTTTTCGAAGTACGACGGGCAAACGAGATACGACAGGGCTGTGTCGGAGATAAACGAACTCGCCGACGAGGTTTTTGCCAATAAAGGCGCGGTGACGCTTATATGGGCGGGCCCCGAAGCGAAGACGGTCGTTTCCCGCTCGACCGACAAGACGGCTTTCGCCGCCGCGCTCGAAAGCGTATCCTGCTCTTACGGGGCGGCGGACGTAGACGGCGCAATGACGCTTGCCGAAGACGTTCTCGACGTCAATCCCGAAGCGGGCGTGGTACTGTTTACGGCTACGAAATATAAAAACAAAAGCAAAACGGTAGAAGTTAAAGACGTGTCGGTTTCGGACGAATGGAACGCCGCGATACTCGACGCGAAAACCGAACTCGTAGAAAACAAATACGTGCTTACGGTTTCGGTGGCAAGTTACGGCGCGGACGTGGATCTTGCGATAAAATGTACGGTCTACGGCGCGAACGGCAAAGAGGTCGCTCTCGATTTACCCGAAAAGGTACATCAATTTACGAACGAACCCTATACTTTTATTTACTCGAATACTTACGGCGGCAACGGCGAAAATTCCGAAACGATAGTACTTACCGACGATTATAAATTTTCGTCGTACAGTCACGTATTTTTGCAACTCGTAGATTCTGCGGGTACGCCGATAGACGATTCGATAGCGTCGGATAACGAGTTTTACATTTACGGCGGCGAAGTTCCGACGATAAAAGTTCAGTACGCGAGCAGCAGACCGAACGACTTCTTTATTCAGACGCTCGACGTAATAAGCAAAAGTTTCAAGAAAAAAGGTCTGGATATAGACGTAAAAACCGTTGCGAGCGGCAGAACGCCCGCCAACGAGGGCTTCGACCTCTACCTGTACGAGCATAAAATGCCCGATTCTTTGCCGAAAGACGGAATAGTGTTCATGCTCGATCCGGACAGGTCGGTAGACGCGGGCTTTACGATGGGCGCGAAAAAACCTATTCCCAACGTCGAAGGCGACGGCGAATCGCTCGCGCTCGGCGAAGTTCATCCGATTACCAAATACGTAAACGTAAGCGAAATCAAGTTTTCGGAGTATATCTATATAGACGAGGCTTCTTTGGAAGGGTATACCACGCTGATGTATTATCAGAGCGTTCCCGTAACTTTTATAAAGAACGATGCCGATAAGAAAATAGTCGTAATGGCGTTTGATATAAACAAATCGAATCTCGGCATAAGCCCGTATTTCCCGGTGCTTATGTATAACTTTTTCGATTATTTCTTCCCGAAAACTTTCGAGTCTTCGTCTTACGACGTGTATTCGACGGTAGATCTTAACGCGCGCGGCGAAGAACTTACGGTTACTTCTCCGTCCCCCGATTCTTCGGAAACGGTATACACGGAATTTCCGACGACGATAAACGCGGATAAACCCGGTACTTATACGGTTACCCAAAGGCTTATGACCGCGCCAAACGCAGAAGCGAGAATTATGACCGAAAGGTTTTACGTTCGTATCGCTTCCGAGCAGAGCAATATCGAAAAAGAGGAAGACGCGTTGCGTTCTCCCGCGGTGGCGGTAAAAACCGAAAGAACGTACGACGATCTGCTTATCTGGTTCGCGGCGGCGTTGTTTGCATTCGTGTTTATCGAATGGTGGTTACAATCAAGAAAAGGGATATGAGCGAGGTAAAGAAATATGCTTAATTTTCACGTTAATTTTGCTCACCCCTGGCTCTGGTTGTTGCTTATACCGGCAGTGGCGTGCGCGCTTATTCCGTACTTCCGTATTCCGAAAAAATACAGACGTACCCGTAACAGAATAATATCGCTTTGTCTGCATCTTATGGTCGTGTGCCTTTGCGCCGCGACGCTCGTAAATACGACTTTCGATTACGAAATGTATAATCCCGAAAACGAGATATTGCTCGTAATCGACTCTTCGTACAGTACCGAGCAGGAAAAAACGGCGAAAGAAAACTACGTACGCGATTTCGTCGCCATGGCGGATACCCGCGTATATAAAGTAGGTATAGTTACTTTCGGCGCGGATCAGAAATACGTCGTACCGTTTACCAACGATACGTCTTCGGTCTACGAACGTTACGTTTCGTCAGAAGCGCCCGATACTTCAGCGACCGATATAGCCGCGGCGCTCACTTACGCGAAGACGCTTTTTTCAAAACCCGACACCGGTAAAATCGTGCTTATTTCGGACGGTTTCGAAACGGACGATAACGCGGCTGCCGTAATTTCGTCGCTTACCAAAACGAGCGAAGGATTAAGCGGACTTCGTATCGACACTATTACTTCGTCGGCGTACGCGCCGAATAACGACGTTCAGTTAAACGCAATCGTTACGCCCGATTATAACGTTACCGTAGACGAAAAGTTCAATCTCGGTTTTACCGTCAAAAACGTCGGCGAAAAAACTTCGGCAAACGTCGTTTTATACGATAACGGCGAAGAAAAAAGCAGGACGGCGGTTGAAATCGCAAAAGGAGAACAAACTCTTTACGTAGAACATTCTTACGCCGAAAAAGGTTTGCACTCGCTTAAAGCGACGATAGAAATCGATAATGACGGAATAATAGAAAACAATACCGTTTACACGTACGATTACGTAGAGTCTTTTTCGGATATTCTCGTAATTCAGGGTTTCGAGGGAGAGTCGGAAGAAATCAAGGCGTTGCTTAGCGAATACGAAGTTACCGTGCTTACTATCGGCGCAGACGAAATGCCGAAGACTATCGAGGAACTTCGCGGCTTTGACGAGATAATACTCAACAACGTTTCAAACGCCGACCTTAAACGTTACGAAGGTTTCGATAAACTTCTTAACGAGTACGTTTCGGTAGTCGGCGGCGGATTGTTTACCGTCGGCGGTAA
>FR898481.1:14959-18888 GCA_000437515.1 Acidiphilium sp. CAG:727
AGAAGACATGCGGGGGAGTTTGTATCAGCAAATGCTTCCGATGCAGGTCATAGACTATACGCCGCCGTTAGGGTTATTTATAATAATCGACGTATCGGGTTCGATGGGTACCGGCGAAGGATCCAAACTCGAAGCGGCGAAAGATACGGCGAGAAGTATCGTAAGCGATCCGAACGTCGTTTCCGACAGAGATTACTGCGGCGTTATAACGCTCAGCGACGATGCGGACAGGGTTTTAAGACTTACCCCGTTGACGAAGCAGAGCGAAATTCTCGACGCGATTTATAATATAGAAACGGGTAATTCGACCAACTTCGCTCCGTCGCTTACCGCGGCGAGCCGAAGCCTTATCAACGCCTATAACGGCGGCGAAGTCGAAAGAATGCACGTTATAGTAATTTCCGACGGCGAAGCCGCGGACTACGACGAATATCTCGCGGTGGTCAAAAAATATGCGAAGACGGATACGTCCGCATCCGAAGACGCTCCGGGCGACGGGGAAGTTATTCCGGAATCGGCAAAGATAAGTTTCTCGTTCGTCGGCGTCGAAATAAAAGATAACTATTTGCAGAAGTTGCAGACCGCAGCCGCAGCAGGTAACGGCGGAGCGTATAACTGTACAGCCTCAAACCTTACTTCCAGCATCAAGCAGGATATAGGGTTGCACGCGGTTGCGGAATCGAGAGAAGTTTCGTTTATTCCGCAGATAAAGAGCGACAGTTATTACGCAGGCGTAATAAGTCAGTCGCAGATGCCCGCTCTCAAAGGTTTTTACGGAACGAAGGCGAGAGAAGGGACGACCGTTTTAAGCGGCGAATACGGCGTGCCGATATATTCCGAATGGAAATACGGCGCGGGTACGGTCGGCAGTTTCATGTGCGATTTGAATAACGTCTGGTCATCCGATTTTCTTTCGGACGAATATGGACAGAAACTTCTGCTGGCGATAATAAACAAAATTTTCCCGACGGAAAACGTAAAACCGAAAAAGATAAATATAGTTCTGAGAGAAGAAAACTACACGACGCAGGCAGGCGTTACTTACGCCGACGCCCTTAAAGACGGCGAAACCGCAAAGATAGAAGTCGTCAACGTAGACGACGCCGAAGTCAAGGCGGAAGTTTCGGCTTTGAGTTCGAGATACAGCAGGGCAACGATAAAAATCACCACGCCCGGCGTGTACGCCGTTACGGTTACGAGGTTTTCGTCCGACGGAACGGAAGTGGCGACGCGCACGGTATATAAATCGTTTTCGTATTCGAAAGAATACGTTTACCCCGACGAAAAGTTCGATAACGTCGGTTATATGCAAAGATTGGCGAAAGGAGACGAAGAAAAAAATATCCCCGCGTCGTCGCAACTTTTAAGCGACGTAGATCCGTATCTTGCGTTTGCGGGCTTTAACAGAACGAACAAATTCAGTTACGATCCGAGAATACTTATGATGATTCTCGTACTCGTATTGTTCCTGCTCGATATAGCGGTAAGAAAATTCAAATTCAAGTGGATTCACGAACTCGTCCGCGAAAGAAAAGAAAAACGGGCGGCAAAAACGACGAACGGAGGCAGAGTATGAAAATATTGAAGAGAATTTGCATATTGCTGCTCGTCGTATGCCTCGGTTTACCAACGGCGGTCGCCTGTAAAAAGGGGCCCGTGCTTTCCGCTCCGTCGGCGGTTAAAGTCGATAATACCACGCTCGTTCTGAGTTGGAATAAGGTGCAGAACGCGACCAACTATCTCGTTTCGGTAAACGGAAAGAACAGCATAGTGGCGAAAACGACTTTCAATCTCGTTAATCTCGACGCGGGTAAGTATACGCTTAAAGTAAAGGCGCGCGACGCAAAGGGCGGTTACGCCGATTCCGAGTGGTCGAAAAGCGTTACTTTCGAAAAGGAAAAAGAAAACGGTCTGCAATATACGCTTACCAATGCGAACACCGAATACGCGGTTACGGGTATGGGTACGGCGAGCGGTAACGTAGTTATCGCGGATTATTACAGGGGTAAACCGGTTACATCGATAGCGCAGAAGGCTTTCTACGGCAAAAACGGACTTACCGGCATAGTTGTCGGCAACAACGTAAAGACGATAGGCGCGTCGGCGTTCACAAACTGTTCCAAACTTAAAAGCGTAGCGTTTCCCGACGGCGTTACCGAAATCGGAGAATACGCGTTTCAGGCGTGCAGAAATTTAACCGAAATCGTTTTACCCGCTTCGCTTACTTCGGTTCCGAAGTTTGCGTTCAGGTACTGCAGGTATCTTAAAACCGTAACTTTCGGCGGAAACGAAACGGCGATAGAAGAAAGCGCGTTTGCGGAATGCAATAAAATCGAATCTCTTACTATCCCCGACAGCGTTACGAGAATAGACAAAACGGCGTTCAGAAATTGTTCCGCGCTCGTAAGCGTCGATACCGGTAACGGAGCGGTTACCGTCGGCGAATCCGCTTTCGAAGAGTGCGGCGCGCTTACCGCGATCAAACTCGGCTCGTCGGTAAAGACGATAGGAGATCGCGCGTTCGCGTATTGCGACGCGTTGCCGACCGTAACCGTACCCGATTCGGTCGAAACGATTTCTTACGGAGCGTTCTATTCCTGTACCGCTCTGGCGGAAGTAAAACTCGGCTCGGGCGTTAAATCGATCGGGCAATACGCGTTTACCAAGACCGCTGCGTACGATAACGGAAAAGACGCAGAAAACGGCGTGTATTACGTCGATAAATGGGCGGTCGACAGCAACGGCGATATAAAGACTTTCGTGTTGAAAAACGATACCATCGGCATTGCGGATTACGCTTTTTACACCAGAAGTTCGCTCGAAAATTTCACTTTGCCCGACTCGGTCGTAATAATCGGCAGATACGCATTCGCAAAAGCGGAAAAACTTACTACTTTTAATCTTAATAAAACCGAGATTATCGGCGATTACGCTTTTTCGGGTTGCAAAACTCTCGGCAGAGGCAAAGTCAATCTCGGCACTAATTTGAAAACTATCGGCAGTTACGCCTTTTATAATTGCGTAAACTACGGCGACGACAGTTACGCGGCGGTTTCTATCCCCGATACGGTGGAAACGATAGGCACTTACGCGTTCAACGGCGCGTTCGACTACGTGAAAGCGAAAACTTCCGGCGGAGCCGTTTACGTGGATAAGTGGCTGGTCGCGTACGCACCGAAAGAGGCTGCCGAAGCGTTACAGATAAAAGAAGGTACGGTCGGCGTAGCGAATTACGCTTTGTATAATAACTCAAACGTAAATCAGATTTATTTTCCGAATTCGTTGAAAAAGATAGGTATGGCTGCGTTTTACGGCTGTTCGGCTTTAACCACGGTACGCGATCAATTAAGTCAGATTACCGAAATAAGCGATTACGCGTTTTACAAATGCGCCAACCTCAGCAACGTCGAAATTTCGAATAAGGTTAAGAGAATAGGCAGATCGGCGTTTTATAAAAGCGGCGTAATGAGCGTCGAAATAAGTAAAAACGTCGAAGAAATAGGACCTTACGCGTATTACGGTTGCGAAGATTTGCTGCTTCTCTCTTTTGCCGCTAATTCTGCGTTGAAAAAGATAGGCGAATACGCCTTCGGCAACGACGCGAGCCTTAAAAGGGTAGAATTGCCCGACGGACTTTCGCAAATCGGCAAGCGCGCGTTTTATAAATGTTCCGCGCTCGGAAACGTTACTTTCGGCAACGGAATGGAAACGCTCGGCGAAGGCGTTTTCGAACAGTGCGTCGCGCTTACGAAGATAAGTTTGCCCGCCTCGCTTAAAGAGATAGGCAAACGCGCGTTTTATAAGTGTGCGGCAATCGCGGAAATCGATTTCGCGAACGTTGAAAAAGTAGGCAATTACGCGTTTTACGGCTGCTCGGCGTTGACCGAGCTGAATATCCCCGCAACGCTTAAAGAAATAGGAGATTACGC
>FR898481.1:18941-28787 GCA_000437515.1 Acidiphilium sp. CAG:727
GTAATTCTGCCGTCCACTCTTTTATCCGTCGGCGCGCACGCGTTCAACGGAAATCCGAAGACGACCTTCTTTTTGGAGAGCGAAACCGTTCCCGAAGGGTGGAGCGCGAGGTGGAATTCGGCGTATCGTCCCGTATATACGGGGTGTACGCTTTCGGAAGACAAAACTTACGTTGTATCTTTCGTTAAGACCGAAAATTCGCTTATCAACGTAACCGAAAAGACGGCGGCGGGCGATCCCGAAAGAGCGGGCTATACGTTCGGCGGATGGAAACTCGTTGCCGAAAACTCCGAAGAGGATATAATTTATAAATCGTCGGAACTTGCGGCCGTTGCGGACGGAAGCAGACTCGAGGCGATATGGAACGAAAACACACAGGTCGGATAATTCGACCGAATACCAAAGTTTACAGGAGGTTTACTAATATATGAATAAATTCAAGAAACTTCTTATCGCAATTTTGTTTGTCGCGTTGACTTTTTGCGTCGCCACGGCGTGCGGCGAAAAAAAGAGCAACGCGGTTAAAAACAAATTCGTAGTTTACGGCGATCAGGTAGTTACGGTAAGCGGCTCGGCGGGCAAGGATATAAAATTCCCCGAAGACCCGTTAAGAAACGGCTATCTTTTCGACGGCTGGTATACCGACGAGGCTTTTTCGGGCGACCCCGTAACTTCGGGTAAGTACGACGGCAAAACCGTTTATTACGCGAAGTGGGCTGTCGCCTGCAGGATAGAATTCGACGTCGACGGCGGCGTTTTGCCCGTCGGATACGTTCTCGTCAAAGAGGGTTCGACCGTTCTTACTGCGGTTGCCGATTATTCGCCCGTGAAAGGCGACTTGAAATTCGGCGGCTGGTTCTTGGACGACGAAGCCCTCGCCGACGATATAGTCGCAACCGAATCGGGGCTTACGATTACGGCAAAATATAAAGCCGCGTTCACGGTGAACGCCGCTTTTGAAGCGCTCGAAGGCGCCGACGAAGTAAAAGCGGGTTATATCAAAGATTACGCTTTTGTCGGCGATAATCTCGAAGATTACGCCGCCGTTCACGGTTTTACCGCCGAAAACGCCGACGAATTCACTATTACGGAAAACGCTTCCGAAAACGTATTCGACGTGACTTACAGCCGTAACAGATACAACTATACGGTTTACGAATATTATCCCGACGGGAGTTATTCCGACCCCGAGCAGAGAAGATATTATTACGAGGCGGACGTTCCGGTTCCGACTAAAACGTTGTCTTACGAGGGTTATCTGTTCGTCGGTTGGGCGACGCGCAAAGACGCGGCTTATAACGAAGCGTTAAAGGGCGAAACTTTCAGAATAGACGGCGACGTAACGTTGTACCCCGTATGGGATCGCGGATATTCGGATATGTTCGGCGGCGGAGATTATATATTCGTCGATCACGAAAATCCGAATAAGGTAACTCTCCGCAGAGGAGGGGTCGATATTCCCGGAGAATACGACGAAGATTTCGAGTTATACTTTTTCAAAAACGAAGACGAGTCGTTCAGCCTTAAAGTTACGCTCGACGAAGAAACCCACAGATTTATTTTCTACGCTTTAAGAGGCGGCACGTATTACCTTTGGGATACGACCGTAAAAGAGGAGAATAAAGAAAATTCCGAAGTTTACATCGACCTTGACGATACGAACAAGATAACTTACGGATCGAGAGTAGACGGCGATAAGTGGCTTTATAAAGGCACTTACGAAATCACCTCCGACGGAATGTACCGCGCCGCTCTTAAAAACGCCGAAACGCAGGAAGAAACGACTATAACCTTCCTGCTTGCGACGAACAGCGCAACGGGTAATACCGTATTCCGTATACGCGGCGACGAGTACCTTTACGGCTCGCTTGCCCGCAGACTTAATTATTATCCGCTTATCTCGCTCGACGGTTTCGGCAACGCGACTATCGTTACGACTTCGCAATCTTACGCTTATTTTTACGAGATAAAGGGCGACGTGGTAACGCTTGCTTCTACGGCAGGCGACTCGGTCGTTATAAAGATAAAAGATTACGACGGTAAAACCGGTTACGACTTTTACGATAAAGACCTCGACGTTAAAATGTTCTGCGAAGCGCCCGCGAAGTTGACTGCCGAACTCACTCTCGACGGTTGCGAAACCGCGCTATATAAGTTCAACGACGAAACGTATACCGGTACTTATACGGCTGTGGCGTCTTTGCTCGGCGGGAATATCATTACCGTAAAAACTCAGATAAACGACAAGACGGTAACTTACGTATATCGTTCTTACGATAAAGTTTTAAGCGGCAGAGTCGTCGCGGTAATGTTCGTCGAATGCGGCGAAGATTATAAAGAAAGTTATTTCGTTGACGATACCGGCAGCATAAAGAACAAGCAGGTTCTCGTAACCGAAAACGGTACGGCGAAATTCTACGAAGTAAAAGATTCTTCGAGCGGATTTGCAGTCGCTTCCGAAGGAACTATAACCAAAAACGCAGACGGCTTCTATACGTTTACCGCAAACGCCGAAAAGACGGCGGAGTGGGCGGCGGTCAAGTCGAACGAACGCGTTTTCGGTACGTTCTATACGGGCAAATATAACGTCTATTACTTCCTCGAAGAAGACGGAGTAAAGGCGGCGTCCACTACCGATTACGTAGTCGAAGGCGGCGCGACGGTAAGACTCGTTTCCGCATTCGGCATCTATACTACGAAGGACGGAGAAACCGTTGCGGGACTCGCAAGCATACAGAAAACTTATATAGCTATAACCGACGGTTCGAAAAATTACTATTTCGGTCTTAAAGAAAACGACAGTTCGCTTACCTTGCTCGATAAGGCTCCTATGGTACTTACCAAGCGTTATCTCAAAGACGGTAAGGCGACGACCGATTCGAATTCCAGACTTACTCTTACCGGTAAGAAGACGGGCGACGCTTACGACGCCGTTTACAGCGTTACGACTGACGGCAACACCGCGTTACACGAAGGTCTTGCCAAACCCGAAACTCTCGTTTACCCCGGCGGACTTACTCTCGAATTGTACACGTTTACGTCGAACGACGACGCTTATAAGTTCAGATTCTATATCTCGCAGGGTTCTACGATTTACGGAACGGTATACTACTATAATTACTACGCCGTAGCCGATACGATCGTTTTCGCCGAAATCAGCGCGCTTGACGACGGCGACATCGAAAACGACGGCGTAACGCTTAAATTTATATATGAAAACGGTAAAACCGCGCTCGAATACGGCGACGGAACGAACGTCTATAAAGGCTCGTTCGACACCCGCGTCGAAACGGCGAAAGACGGAACGGAAACTGTCGTCGCGGGACATCTCGTCAAAGCGTTCGGCAAGGACGAATATACGATAACTGCGTATAATTTCAAATCGGCGGACGGCGGACACGACTTTACTTTCACGCTTTTGTCCGACAAATTCCGTATAAGCGCGGAAAACGCCGAATATACGGGCGAAGGTAAAGAAAAACTCGAACTCGACGGCGCGACGCACGTTGCGAGATACACCGATAAAAACGGAAAACAATCTTACGCTTACTATATCGTAACTTCCGGAGTCCTCGAAACGGACGGTAAGGCGATAATGACCGCCGTCGGCGATACTACCGTTATATTCGACGTCAAATCGGATATGACTATGGAAAAACGCGGTAACGAAGCGGGCGGTTACGTCGTAGTCGATAACGGCAAGTTGTCCGGCGTCGCGGTCAAATTAGACGGACACGGTTCGGCGACGATCGTTTATTCGGACAAGGATAAAGCCGACGAAACCGCGACTTATACGATTACGGATGATATAGTAACCGTAATGAAGGGCGAAACCCCCGTATATATCGGTAAAATCGGCGTTTATACCGAAAAAGGAAAGGATTATCCCGCGTTGAGGCTTGACGTAAAAGGCACGGTCGGGGCGTATCTCGATCAGACGGATCTTTCCGTAATCGTTCTCGACGACAACGGCAACGCTACCAGATATTCGTCTTACGGCGCGAAAGAAATCGGTTATTACTATATGATCGACGACGGAGTGTTCTACTACGCCGACAAAGAACTTACCAACGCGTATATGTACGTCGTTGACGGTAACGTCGTTCGTTCGTCCGACTTCTTCGCTTCTTATTACGCTTCCGATTTCGCTTCGGTCGTATTCTATACGAACGGTATAGTAAGATATAACAATAATTCCGAAAACGATAAGTACTACACTTACGACGAAGTCACGCATACGGGCAGACTCTATACGAAAGCCGAAAGCGGAGATAAAAACAGATACGGATATTCTTACGAAGGATTCAGTCTGAATAAAAACGACAAGGGCGAGTACGATACGCTTACTTATAACGACGGGAATAAAGAGAGAACTTATTACTACTTCAACCGTCAGTATATAACCCTTACCGACGCGACCGGCAATAAGACTCTTGAATTCCAGCCGACGGGTCTTCCCACTTTCACCGTAGAAGCGACGCTTACTACGAAAGTTACGACGAAGGACGAAAACGGTAAAGAAGTCGTTAAGTACGAAAAGCAGTCTTATTACGTGATTTTGACTTACGACAAAGACGGCGAACCGCATAC
Organism: Acidiphilium sp. CAG:727; assembly: GCA_000437515.1. GTDB lineage: Bacteria > Bacillota > Clostridia > Christensenellales > Borkfalkiaceae > UBA10281. The sequence goes on from FR898481.1 coordinate 23,532, forward strand.
TTACCTTGCGAAAGGCGTTCCCGGACAGGTAAACGGCAGCGTCTATACCTACGTTTACACCGAACAATACGATTTAACCGCCGATTTCGGAGCGAAAACGTTCTCGTTCACGCCCGACACGTATAAGCGTTCTTTCCGCGCTTACGATTACACGTACCTTTATCTGCTGGCTAACGGTTATCAGTTGGAATCGCAATACGGCGTTATGCAGATCGTAGAAAACGTCGAAGGCGGAGTAAGCAACTATACTATATCCGGGGCGTTCAAATATTTCCCGGAACTCGACGCCGAAGGCAAGCCCGTCAAAAAGGATAATAAGACCGTCGTCCGCGACTTTACGTTTGAGAACGGCAAGTTGTCCAAAGCAGGATACGCAAACGGCAGATACGGTCACTCTTACGTTGCCGAGTTCGTGGTTGACGGAGAAACGTATCACATGACGTTCTATCTTATGCCTTCGGGAACTTTCCAGAAGGGTATCTACGCTTATCAGATAGCGTACGTAACGAAAGTTACGGATAAGATTACCGTAGACGCCGCAAACGACACGGTATACTTCAAAGAGAAACTTATATACTCCGGAAGCAGAGTTTCCAAGGGCAAAGGCGAAGACGGAGCCGCTTTATATTACGAAGTCGGCGACGAATTCCTGCCGTCGCTCCGTTATAACGGAGAAATCGTAAACGCCTACTTTACGGAATTCAAAGACGGTTCGTGGCATTTCGCGTCGCTGGTATATAACGAAAAACCGAGCGGCGTCGATTATCACTACTATTATACCCCCGCTCTCGACGCGGACAAAAACGAAATCGACGGCGGAACGGTGCTCAGAACGAGATATTATTATGCGACGACCGGAGATAAAGATAAAGTGTATTTCCTCGTTGACGACGATTACAACGTAGTAAAAGTGCTTAGCGTAACTTTCTACGGCGACGAAGAAACTACGGCTGTCGCCGGTTGTAAAAAGACGGGCGAAAACGTATTCGAAATCGTAGCAGTGGATAAAACTTACGTCTTAACGTTTACGAAAGAAACGGGCGAAGACGGCGCAACGATTATAAACGTCGCTATGACCGAAAAGGCCGCCGACGCAGAAAACGCTGCCTGAATAACTTAAACGAAAAAGTTTCGTTGCGCCGATTTGGTCGGTACGACGAAACTTTTTTGCAATGCCGGGCAAGTCTGACGGCGTATTTTCAGACTAAGACAAGGCGTGCGAACGGGTTAATACTTGACGTATAAGCCGCAAGCAGAACGAAGTATTAGTCAAAAATACGTCGTCAGACCATGGTTCGTATTATTCTTGTCTGGCATAAAAGAAAATGAAAGAAGAAAACCTATGAAGAAATTATTGGTATCGGCGGCGGCTTTAACGCTGATTTTATTCTGCGTAACCGCGTGTTCGGATAAGGGAAAAACTCATACTCACGTTCCGACTCATCACGACGCCGTAGCGGCTACGTGCGTTACGGAAGGGTCGGTTGCTTACGACGAATGCGGCGAATGTCATAAGAAATTCGACGAAAACGGAAATGAATTGACGGAAGTTACGATTTCGATCGATACGACTGCGCACAATCTGTCGGATATTGCTGCGAATCCCGCAACATGCGCCGAAACGGGCAACGTCGCGTACAGGCATTGTTTGCTTTGCGAAAAGAATTTCGAAGAAGACGGCGTAACCGAAATCGTCGACGTAATCACCGCCGAAGACGCTGCGAATCACGCCGACCTCGGCGACCTTATCGGCGCTGTCGCTCATACGTGTACCGACGACGGTACCGTCGCGCATTATCACTGCGCGGGTTGTGATAAAGACGTTGCCGAAGACGGCAAAACCGTACTTGAAAGCACGGTAAACCACGCCGATCCGGCGCGACATTCTTTGACGCATATTCCTGCCGAAGAATCGACCTGTACCGTCCGCGGCAATACGGAATACGATTATTGTTCGCAGTGTAAGAAGAATTTCGATGAAAACGGCAAAGAACTTATCTCCGTCGAAACGCCGCTTAAAAATCATACTTTGGGCGAATGGATAAGCGAAAAAGACGAACATTACAAAGTATGTTCGGGTTGTAACGGTAAATTTCAAAGCGGCGGGCACGATTACGGAGCGAACGCCGAAGCCGACGATATAAAATCAGACCACTACTATACGTGTTCCGTTTGCGACTATAAAAAACGCGAAGAACATAAAATCGACGACGACGGCGTATGCCCGGCTTGTTCTGCCGAACGCGCGGTATGGAATAAGTCTTATTCGGGCGTAATCGTAAATACGGACGGCAAAATATCGGTTGCGAAAAATCCGGTATTTGCTTTCGGGGTAAACGGTAATTCCCGCGGGGCGGCGGGTTGCGTTTTTGAAAAAACCGACGGAATAGAATCCGTATACGACGGCAACGGTAATCTGACGGGCAGAAATCTTATTTCGGGCACTGTAATCGGCGTAAGATACGAAAATAAATCGCTCGGAAAAGTTAAAATAGTTTATTCGTATTACCTCGCCGAAGAAAAGACCTTAAACGGCAACGAGTGGGGCGAGCCGTCGCTCGTTACGAAAGAAATTTTCGGATATATCGACGGCGCGAACGGCGTAATTTTCCTGCCGTCGGGGGGGGGGGGGGGGGGTTTTTTTCTTTCTCGTGCTGGGTATTCGATTTTGCTCGTTCCGTCGGATGTTCCCGTCGCCGCCGATAAATTTTCGACGTTTAATTTCGATTATTCCGGCGATAACTCGTTGTATATCGAATATAACTTAAAAGACGATAAAGTCGGAGTGTATTGTAAGAACACGGCTAACGACGATATTATCGCTACGTATATCGGCGTTACGGTTACCGATTTCGACGATAACGCCGTGGCGGTTGCCGATTTCGCTACCGCGAAAGCGATAATCGTAAAAGGCAAAGACGGCAAGGCTCTGGCGAAATACGGTTACGACGAAGAAAAGAAAAAGGTCGTCGGACTCGACCTTTACGCCGGCAAATACAGCGGAGATTACGGATTGCTTTTCGTTGACGGTTTCGGTAACGCCGTCGTAGATAATCAAAAAGGCAGGTATTGTATCGCAGGTTTTGAAAATTATAATCTCGGAATATATATTTACGGCGACGATAAAACGGTAATAAACTACTACGAAATTCTCGCCGATTCGTCGGCGTATACCTATACGGGTAATCGCCCCGAAATAACCGTTACGTTCAATCTCGGTAATTTCGGCGACGACTTCACGGTAAATGTCGTTAAAAACGTCGCGTATACGCTTCCCGGCGTAACGCCGACCGATAGCAGGTATTTATTTAACGGTTGGAAATATAAAACGACCGACGGCAACCTTACTTATCGCGCGGGAGAATCGGCGTCGTTTACGGGCGACGTCGAACTCGTCGCAGATTGGAAAATCAAACCTGTCGTTACGGTCGATCTCGGCGGCGACAACGTCGTAAAGATATACGCGATCGAAGGCGAAAACCTTTCGGATATTCTCGCAAACGTCAAAATACCCGAAGGCGAAAAGTTGAAATATTGGTCTGTTGACGGTAAAGCGGTCGGCGAAGGTATGACCGTTACTTCCGATATGACGATAATAGCGGTCTATAAGGCGAAATACGCGCTTAAAGTCGTTTACGGTAACGGACTTGAAGATAAAGAATATACTCTTTTCGAAGACGAAACGACGAATATCGTCGTTCCTGCCGATGCGAACGGCAAAAGGTTCGCTTATTGGTATACGTCTGAAGACGGCGGCGCTACGGAGAGCGCCGAATTCGAAGTCGGCGGAGTATTGACGAACGATACGACGGTTTATTGTCGTTGGAAGGATTTGTTCGCTTACGCGGGCAGTTATAAAGGATTGAGATTAAAAGCCGAGAACGGTAACGCCTTCGTCGCGGAATTGTCGTTCGGAATGACCGCCGACGACGAAGGAAATATCGTCGGACTCGGCAACGGAACGGCGACGAAATATAACGGCGCGTATCTCTGCGACGGCAGGCGATGCGATTTCGATAACGACGCGGCGTATGAAAATTACGATATAAGCGCCGTATTAAGCGGCGACGTTATAATTTATTTCCGGGTAAAGGGCGATGCGGTTCCCGCTTCGGCGAAAGCAAGCGCATGGGGCGACGGTCTGTATAAATTATCGAAGTGTACTTACGACGACGGCTCCGAAACTTGCGCGTTCTATTGCAACGGCGAGATTTACGGAAACGTGAGTTTCGTCGCGTACGACGATAAAGCCGTAGAAATCACTTCCGTAAGCGACGTATATAACGCGTCGTTCGCATATATCCTCGACGATAACGGGGAGTGGATCGCGGGTTTCAAAAAGACGGACGGCTCGCTCGTATACGACGAATCGATTAATCGGGACACCGAAAAACCGAGTTTGGTGACCGTTACCGTGTCGGACGGGGAAAATACTCTTTTCAAATTCGATATGCTTAAAGGCTGTGAGTTGACCGTTGACAAACTCGTTTCGGAAGCGGCGAAAATAGACGGACTTAACGTCGGCGGCTGGTATAGCGACGCAAAATATTGCGCTGCCTTTGAAAAAATCGTTTTAAGCGGAAATGTTACCGTTTACGCCTTGATTAAAGCGGACAATCCGTTCGACGGCTTGACTTTTGCGGGTACGTATTTCAGAAAATCGGACGAAAGCAACCGAAATATAAGTTTCGTGTTCGACAGCGGTTCGGAAATCGCGGGTACGGTAATAGCCGACGGGCTGAGATTGAGTTTCGTCGCCGACTTTGACGAAGAAGGCAACCTGAATATGCAGATTACGCAAACGGGTGAATTTTATAATTGCGTGTTAAAAGTATCGGTAACGGGCAATACTCTGGCTGTTTTAAGTTGGGATTCGGGCAATCGCGATTATTCGTTTGCCGGCGCTTCGCTTACTTGTCAGGCATAACGCGAAACGTAAAATTTAACGTAAGAAGGACTCGGAAAATTCCGGGTCCTTTTTTGTACGCCGTCGCGAACAAAGAAGGAAAACCCGAAGATCGGGGCGAGTCCGCTTATATAGCCGTTTCCGACTTTATTGAGGGAATCGCCATTCTCGCCCGCGATGACGTAAATTACGTAAAACGCTTGACTTTTTCGCCGAATTATACGGTAAGCCCAAAAACGGAGCGACTGTCGCCATGGAAGAGTTCGGCCTTACGGGCGTTGCGGATAAACGGGCGAAAGATCTTTCGGGCGGATACGCGCGGCGACTTTCGGTCGCCGCGGCGGTCATAA
>FR898481.1:28839-31423 GCA_000437515.1 Acidiphilium sp. CAG:727
GCCGACTTTGGGGCTAGACGTCATCGCCCGCAGGGAATTATGGAAACTTATCAAGGCTCGCAAAGGCAAAACGACGATAATACTCACCACTCACTATCTCGAAGAGGTAGAAGCGTTATGCGATCGTATATGTTTGCTTAAAGAGGGCGAAAAGATTTTCGAAGGCACGGTCGAAGAGATGAAAACTCTTGCGGGACAAGATAATTTCGAAGACGCTTTCGTAAAAATTTCGCAAGGAGAAATTTGCCGTGAATAAGTCGCGCGTATTTATAAAGAGAAATATAAAAGAGTGTCTTCGCGACCCCGTAACCTACGTGTTTTGCATAGCGTTTCCCGTCGTGATGCTTACGTTGTTTGCGGTTATAAATTCGAGCGTACCCGAAAGACAAGTCGTTTTCGGATATACGTCGCTTATCCCCGGCGTTATCGTGTTCGGATTTTCGTTCGTATCGCTGAGCCTTTGTCTGCTCGTGTCCAAAGACTGCAAAACGGCGTTTTTAAGGAGGCTTTACGCTTCGCCGCTTAAATCCGCCGATTTCGTCACGGGGTACGCCGTTATCGGCGTTATGGTCGGAATAGCGCAGGCGATAATCGCGACTTTTACCGGGTTTATTTTGTCGCTGATAACGGGCGGGGAATATTTCCGTTTCGAAGCGGCTTGTCTTCTTATTCTGTCGCAACTGCCCGAACTTTTTATATGCGTATTCGCGGGGATTACGCTCGGCAGGCTGCTTTCCGAAAAAACCGCGCCCGCCGTTACGTCGGCGTTGGTTTCGGGCAGCGGAATACTCGGCGGGGCATGGATGCCGCTCGACGCGATGAAAGGCTTTGAAAAAGTCTGCGAATTTTTACCGTTTTATCCGTCGGTAAAAATCGGCAGAGCGATTACGGGCGCGTTGCATAGCGTACCCGACGCTGCCGGAGTTTTTGCGCCTTACGCATTCGATACGTCCGTCTGCTTCGGCTTTCTGACGCTCGGCGTTTACGCGGTTTTGCTTGCGGCGGCGTGCTTTTTTGCCTTCTCCGAACGAAAGTAAGCGTTTTCATATACATTTTACCTATACGCGTCTAAACCGCTTGACTATTTCGTGAATTTGATATATAATTTCTCTTTCGGAAGGGGTTGATTTTTTATTTCCCCGACAATACTTTCAGGAGAACCGAAATATGTCAGACGTAAAGAAATACGACGTTATTATAGTGGGCGCGGGCCCGGGCGGAATTTACGCCGCGTACGAACTTGCGGATAAAAATCTCAATATAGCCGTTTTCGAAGCGGGGCATCCGCTCAATAAGAGAAAGTGTCCTATCGACGGCAAAAAAATCAAGTCCTGCATTAACTGTAAAACCTGCTCGATTATGTCCGGTTTCGGCGGCGCGGGCGCTTTTTCGGACGGAAAATATAATATAACCAACGATTTCGGCGGCAGTCTGCACGAACATATCGGCAAACAGCCTGCGCTTGAACTTATGCGTTACGTCGACGATATAAACATGCGCTACGGAGGTCAGGGTACTAAAATGTACTCGACGGCAGGCACTAAATTCAGCAAAATCTGCCTGCAAAACAAACTCAATCTCTTAAACGCGCAGGTTCGTCATCTCGGCACGGATAAAAACTACGTGGTACTCGAAAATCTTTACGACGAACTCAAAAATAAGGTCGATTTCTATTTCGACACTCCCGTTACGGGTATCGACAAGGTCGAAAACGGGTTTTTGATTACCGCCAAAGGCGAAGAATATTTTTGCGATAAGTGTATCGTATCGGTCGGCAGAAGCGGAAGCAAGTGGATGGAAAGCGTGTGTAAGCACCTCGATATTCCCACCATGTCGAACAGGGTGGATATCGGCGTAAGGGTTGAACTCGACGCCGAGATTTTCGAACATTTAACCGATGAACTTTACGAGAGTAAGATCGTCTACCGCACCGAAAAGTTCGAAGATAAAGTAAGAACTTTTTGTATGAATCCGCGCGGCATAGTCGTAAACGAAAACACCAACGGCATAGTTACCGTAAACGGACATAGTTTCGAGGGCGACGATAAAAAGACGGGCAACACGAACTTCGCGCTTCTCGTTTCGAAGCACTTCTCCGAACCTTTCAAAGACAGCAACGGCTACGGCGAAAGCATAGCAAGGCTTTCCAACATGCTCGGCGGCGGCGTTATCGTTCAGCGTTTCGGCGATTTGGTAAGAGGACGCAGAAGTACCGAAAAACGTATCGAAGAAGGGCTCGTTACCCCCACGCTTTCGGCAACCCCGGGCGATCTGAGCCTCGTTCTGCCCAAGCGTATACTCGACGGAATTATAGAAATGATTTACGCGCTCGATAAAGTCGCGCCCGGTACGGCGAACGACGATACGCTTTTATACGGCGTAGAAGTCAAGTTCTATAATATGGAAGTCGAAATAGATAACAATCTCGAAACTAAACATAAGGGCTTGTATATCATCGGCGACGGCAGCGGGGTTACGCACTCGCTTTCGCACGCTTCGGCAAGCGGAATTTTCGTCGCGAGAAAAATTTTAGGCGAATAAAATCTATCTGCCGCCCCCCCGCTAGAGCCCCGCAAAAACGACA
>FR898481.1:31458-35139 GCA_000437515.1 Acidiphilium sp. CAG:727
GGGCGTTTTGGCAGGGTTCGATAGAATAACGAAAATGAGAAAACTCGTACAGTGTCTGCAAAACAGCAATAAAAACGTTACCGTATATCAAACCGCAAAAGCGATAAAAGAAGCGGGCTTCGACGGCGCTTTCGTTCAGTGGTATAAAACGGGCGAGGGCGGCGTTACGATAAGCGGCGAAGAACAGGTAAAACTCTGTCGCGACAACGGACTTTTTGTGCCGTTTGCTCACTTGGGTTACGATCGCATAAACGATCTCTGGACGGAAGGCAAGTCGGGCGACGAAATGATCGACGGTTATATCCGCGACGTCGAAAACGTCAAAAAATCGGGTGTGAACGAGGTTATTTTGCACCTGACGAGTAAAACGAACCCTCCCGCTCCGAACGAAACCGGCGTTAATCGCCTTATAAGGTTGTTTTCTGCGGCAAAAGACGCCGAAATCGCGGTTGCGCTCGAAAATAATAAGGTAAAAGGGTATTTCGAGTACGTGTTCGACGCGACCGATTATCCCGTAATCTGTCTTGACGTAGGGCATTGCCACGCGCATTTTAACGACGATTTCGACTGGCAACGTTTCGGTAAAAAGATAGTAAGCGTGCATCTGCACGATAATTTCGGTAAAGAAGACGAACATCTGCTTCCGTTCGACGGAAACGTTCCGTGGGAGAGTTACGCGAAGAATTTTTCGTCGGTCGGCTATAAGGGCGACGTTACGCTTGAAAGCCGATACTGCGGAGAATACCTTTTTCTTAAAGTAGATGAGTTCTACCGCGAGGCGTATGCAAGGGCAGTTAAAATAGCCGGAATGCTCGATAAAATCTGAATTTTTACGCGTCTACCGCTCCGCAAGGGGCGGTTTTTTCGTGCCGGCTCGGAGCAAAACGTAACGAAGCGAAGACTTCGAATTTTTAATTTTCGTCGGATTTTGTCGAAATTTTCATTTTCTATCGGTCTATTCGTTTTAGACGCGTAAATTACCGACTCTCGAATTAGTAGAGTCGTCTAAAAACGGTGGACAACCACTCCCGTAACATTATAGCCCGAAAACGAAACTCTATACGGAATAACGATTGTTTTGTCGTTCGCTTTGTAGTATAATTTATCGTGTCGTAAAGGGAAACCTTTCGGCAGGCAAGAAAACCGACGGAATCCGAAACGGAGATTTCGGAAATACGGAAATCAAAGAGAACAGACATGAGTTTTTTAGTAAGATTTTTTACACACTGGACGAAGAGGAAAGTTATAACGTGTTCGTTGACGGCGTTGGTGCTGGCGGGCGCGTCTTTCGGGGCTACGAGATTATTCGGCAAAGGCGGTCTGACGAACGTCGTAAAACCGAGCAGTTTCGAAAGCACTATGGAGGCAAAACCCGCAGGCAAGACTGTTGCCGATTTCGCTTCCGACGAAAAAGCCAAGTATAATCTGTTCGTCGCGCAGAAAGTATTGCGCGACGCGGGCAGTTTCAGAAGCGTAACGAGCGGCAAATCGGAATCTACGGTTTTCGGCGTGAAAGCCGTGCAGGAAATATACGCCGAAAGGGTTGTTTACGGCAATTCGGTATATAAAGATTCGAGAAGTTTCGGCAAGTACGTAAAATTCGCCGACGAAAGATTTGCTCACGACGGGCATTACCTCTATCGTAACACGGGTAATTTAAGTTCCATAAAAAAAGTCAATTCCTGGGGCGACCCGAAGAATTTCAGACGCGACGGTGATAAATCGGAAGCGGAAGCGCAAAGCAGATACCTTTCGAGATACGGCTGCATAGGCAACGGAATGAGTTCTTACATTCTCCGCGAAGAAACCATTACCTCCGCTAAATATTCGGGGCGCGACGACGAGGGCAATTACGTGTTCGAATACGATCTTAATATATCGAATTCGGAAAGCGGCGCGTGCTACTGTATTTTGCAGGAAATGAAAACGAACGCGGGTACGGAAAACTTCGCCACTTTCAAATCGGCGAAACTCATCGTTACCATGGACGGTAACTGGGTAGTAAGACAGATAGAAAACAAATGCAATTACAGCGTTCCCAAAGTCGTTAAAGACGGCGCGGACACGTACGAACACATGATAGAAGTGTTCGATAATATCGGCGGGTATAAGTCGGCGAAAGAACTTCCGAAGTACTCCGAATTCGAAAAAAAGTTCAATTCCACTTCGGAGGGCGAAGAAGAACAGGAAAAAACGGCGGTTTCGGTACTCGGCGATATGTTCGGCGTTTACCTCGGCGAAAAGCCGCTCAACGCGAAACTTACGCTGAACGTAAACGGGAAAGAAGTCGTTGCAAACGTTACGGCGAGGATAGATACGGGCGACCTTTCGAAAACTTCCGTCGTTGCTAAAATCGGCGACAAATTATTCGTTTCGTACAATAACGGTTACGTCGCGGTTTCGTACGACGAACTGAAACTAAAACTTTCCGTCGACGATGTAAAAGCGTTGATCGGTAAATCCGAAGGGCAACAAGCCGAAGCGGCTGCGCCGGACGCGGAAAACGCCGGAGTCGGAGAGAAAGAAGACGCCGGAACGGATATACTTTCGGGTATTCTCGAAAATATGACTCTCACCGAAAACGCCGACGGCACCTGCGATATTGCAATCCCCGTCGAAGCGGGTTCGTTCAGGATTAAAGTTACCGTTTCGGGCAGAAAAAAAGTAATTTCCTCCGATAAAAACGGCAAAGAAAAATATACTTACGAACTCACGGGCGCGAACGCCGAAATAGGCGACGTCGCGACTGCGAAACTCGAACTCGTCGAAACCGAAATAGAGGCGATTCCGGAAGAAGAACTTAAAAACTTCGCAGATATTAAACCCGTTTTAAGTCAATTTATCGGCAAAGACGAATTTTCGCTTAAAGTCGATACGGGTGTTAAACTCGACGGTAAATCTCTCGTCGCCTACGTCAGGGCGAATATTAAGGATAAGCAGGTAATCGTAAACGTTCCCGATCTGTTCGGAGCGGACGCGATACTGAAAATAGACGGCAGCCGCGCGGAAAGCGAGGGCGGGGCGAATATCACGGTAAATTACGGAAAGTTAAACGTCGCTTTGCCGTTTGATAAAATCGGTTCGCTCGTCGACCTTATCAAGAATAATTTCGGCGAAGAACTCGGCGAACTTACGGGTAAACTCGCGTCGGTTAAAGATATAGACGTTGCCGGAATTTTCGCTATAATCTCGACCGCCGAAATAAAAAAGACCGAAACGGGTTACAGATTATCGGTAAACCTCGGTAAAGAAAACGAAAATAAAATGCTCGTCGCCGTCGTTACGTCGGACGGCGCGATAAAAGACCTTACGGTAAAATACGATAAGTATTCGGTAGGCGTTTCGGGGGCGGGCGACTTCGAATTTGCCGACGTTTCCGACGGTGAAAGCGTGGATTTGGCAGAATTTGCCGAAAAAGCGATGACTTCTTTGCTTCCGCTTATCAAAAACGAAGGCGGATACGCGGTTGATTTGACGGACGTACGACTTACGCTCGGAAGTAACGCGTACGCGATAAACGGCAGCGTTAAAACCGACGCGAAGAAAAATATCGCGGTAAACGCGCAGATTACGCTCAACGGTAAACCTTTCGCGAAAGCGGATATAAAGATCGTAGACGGAACTATTTACGGCGAAGTAAACGGTTACAGATTCACGGCGAATATCGCTGCCGCCGAAAGC
>FR898481.1:35157-58171 GCA_000437515.1 Acidiphilium sp. CAG:727
GGCCGAAGGGGGCGCGGTCGCTCAAAGCGGAGAAAACGCGAAAGCGGCATTCGATTTCGATAAACTTAAAGGTTATAACGCTTATCTCGACGAAATCGCGGATCTTATAAAGAGGTTCACGACGATTGACTTCAAATCGCTCGAATACGGCAAGATGATAGACGCCTTCGGTTTCGACGCGGAGAGCGGAAAACTTACGCTTGAATTAAACGGCGAAACGTTCGGACTCGGAGAAATCAAACTTTCGGCGACTTTGAGTAAAGAAAACGTCTCTGTTTCGCTTGCAAACACGAAGATAACGGATAACATCTCGGTTTCCGTCGGAAACGTAAAACTTTCGGCGACTGCCGACGAAATTACCGCTCCCGCGGCGAACGAAGATTATACTACGAATTTACTTGTAAGGGTAGACGATAATAACGCGATTTACGCCAGACTCGACTTCATAAAAGGTAAATATTCGTTCGATCTGGTAAGCGGAACAGACGACGACGCGAAAAATCTCGGCGTCGAGTACGACGGAAGCGAAAGAACGGTATACGTCAAGTGCGGCAACGCGTTCGTAAAATGCCCGATAGATAAAATCGGGTATATTACCGACGAACTTAAACGACTCGCTCACCCCTTGCTTAACGAGGCAGGCGGACAATCGACAGAAGAACGACTCGAAACGTCGGCAACGCTTATCGCGTTTATAAAGGATTTGACCGACGACCTTGAAATTTCGTCCGACGAAAACGGAAGCAATATAGTTACATCGATATGCGAGAGTTTGAAAAACCTGCTCGATATTTCGATAAACGTCAGAATCGGCGACGATTTCGAAACCTGCGCCACCGTAATCGCGGTACAACTTAACAACAAGACGATGCTCGTCAGAAACGGCGATTGCAGTCATAAGTACGCAGACTTCTCGGTTGAAAAATGCATCGACCTTGCAGAAATATTCGAAGATTATAAAGATACGCTCAAAAAACTTGCCGACGTATCGGCCGGCGGCGAAGAACTGAAAAAGAGTTGGACGTTTACTCTCGGCAGTATGAACGTCGTCGTAAAAGGAAAAGAGTACTCGGTAAGTTTGCCGGAAAATCTTAAATTGAGTTTTTCTAAAAACCTGACGGTAGTAGACGTGCCGAAACTCGTACTCGTTACGGATGGCAAAACGAAGACGTTCAGACTTAAATTTGCGTATGCGAAATCGTATAACGCCGACGGAACGATCAACGAAGACGAATCTCGTCTGTACGTTACGTTTAACGATTTAACGATCGATAGCAGCGACCTTAAATTCAGCGTTTCTAAAACCGTGCTCGCCAAAATCGTCAAAGAAGATTTGCCCGGCGTGTTGTCGGTTATTCCGCAGATAGGCGAAATGTTAAGCGGCAATATAGGGCTTGCCAACGTCGTAAATCTTGCCTCGCTTGCGAGCAACGCAACCTACGACAGAGAAAACGGTAAGGCGATAAGCGTAACTATCGGCGGCGACGCGCTCATTACGGGGCTTGGCAATATCACGCTTACGATAAGCAATCCCGAAGACGGCGCGGTAAAACTCGACGTACGAAGCGAAAAGACTACTGACGAAGCGCAGAATATCGAACTGCGCGACGTATCTTTGACGGTTGCTGCCGACGAAGAATTTGTCGATATAGGTTACGAAACGAAAGACCACGCGAATCTTGACAGTTTGCAGACTCTTCTTCGTTCTTTCGTTAAGACTGCCAACCGCGCGAGTTATCGCCTGGTAGGTAACGTTCCCGTACATCTCAGCGCGCTCGGCATTATCAATGCGGACGTAACTATCGGCGTCGACCTTAAAATCGACATCGAGAAACGCAAAGGACAGTCCGACGTCGTATATATCGCGCTGAAACTTTCGAGAACGAATCTGAACAGTACCGCAAAGATAGCGTTTAACGACGAGGGTGGATACAGTTATCTCTTCTTCGATAACGTAAGTAATACGGTTACTATAAAACGTAATTCGCTGAACACGTATAAGTATTGTACTAAATGCGGCAGTTTCAATTGTAAGAAGTCGGCTCTTCACTGGGGATTGTATTTTGAAAGCAGACAATTGACGGACGTTCAAAAGAATAATTCCTGCGGTTACGACGTAACGGTATCTGCGGAAGAATTCAAGTCTGGTATGGTTAATTATCTTATGGAAATGATTAACTTTATCGATTCGATAAAGAACGCGATAACCGGAGCGACGAGTTCCAAAGCGTTCGGTATAGACGATATACTTACGGGCTACTCTTACGGAAACTCGGCGTTTACGCTTAACGTGGATCTTAAACCGATAGACGACGTTTTGGGCAGCGGAGTAATCAATATCCGACATAACGCAGACGGCGAACTCGTCAGTCTTGACGGTAATCTCGTCGTGCTGAATATTACCGGAGTAAGTTGTACGGGTACTTTCGATATTTCTTTGGCGGAAGCGACCGAGGGCGACGCAAAAACCACCGCTAAGAACAAGACTTTGTTCTGACGTCGCGCTTTTATAGGCGGTATAAGAAAAAAATATGGAGGCGTTTTCCGAAAACGCCTCTTTTTCTTTGCTTAAACGGTTTGATTGTGGTATAATAATCGTCGCTATGAAAGATAAATACGTAAGTCCGCTTTGCGAGAGATACGCAGACGCGAAAATGCAAAAAATCTTTTCCCCCGACAACCGCTATTCGACCTGGCGCAAACTTTGGGTCGCGCTTGCCGAAAGCGAAAAAGAATCGGGTCTGGACTTTATTACGGACGAGCAGATTGCCGAACTTAAAGCCCATATCTACGATATAGACTACGATAAAGAAGCCGAATACGAACGCTCGCTTCGGCACGACGTAATGGCGCATATTTACGCTTACGGCGACGTTTGCCCGAATGCGAGAAAGATTATTCACCTCGGCGCGACGTCTTGTTACGTTACCGACAACGCCGACATTCTGCTTATAAGAGAAGGTCTTGCCGAAATAAAAACTTTGCTCGTGAACGCGATTAAAGCGGTTTCGGACTTTGCGGAAAAATATAAGGGTTTGCCCGTTCTGGCGTATACCCATTTTCAGGCGGCGCAACCGACTACGCTCGGTAAGCGCGCCACGCTCTGGCTCAACGACCTGTACGAAGATCTTAAACGGGTAGATTACGAACTCGCAGGTCTTAAATTTTTCGGTTGCAAGGGTACGACGGGTACGGGCGCGAGTTTTCTGCAACTTTTCAACGACGAAGAAAAGGTTTTCAATCTGGAAAAACTTATAGCCGCGAAGTTCGGCTTTACCGAAGTTATTCCCGTTTCGGGACAGACGTATTCGAGGAAAATCGACAGTTTCGTGCTTAATACGCTCTCTTGTATAGCGCAGTCGGCGGCGAAATTTTCTTCGGACGTCCGACTTATGTGCCACATGAAAGAGGTTGACGAACCGTTTGAAACGAATCAGATAGGGTCTTCGGCAATGGCTTATAAGAAAAACCCGATGAGAAGCGAAAGAATCGCTTCGCTCGCGCGTTACGTTATGATAGACGCGCTTAACCCCGCGATTACCGAAGCGCAACAGTGGCTCGAACGCACGCTCGACGATTCGGCGAATAAGCGTATTTCCGTTCCCGAAGCGTTTCTGGCGACGAGCGGAATACTCAACCTTTATATAAACGTAATAAGCGGTTTAAGGGTTTACGAAAAAGTAATCAAAAAAAATCTCGACCGCGAATTGCCGTTTATGGCTACCGAGAATATTTTAATGTATCTCGTCGAAGAAAAGGGTTTCGACCGTCAGGTCGCGCACGAGATTATAAGGGTTCATTCGGTTGCCGCCGGTGAACACGTTAAAGTAGAAGGCGGCGACAACGACCTTTTAGACAGGCTTTCGGGCGACGAAAGACTTGGTTTGACGAAAGAAGAAATCGCAAAGATTTGCGACGCTCACGGGTTCAGCGGTTTAGCGGAAAAGCAGACCGAAAAGTTCCTTGCGTTCGTTAAAAAAGAAGTCTTGGACAAGAACGCCGAATTGCTCGGTTTCGAAGCGCAGGTTACCGTATAAGGCGAAAATCTCACATTTTCAATAACAGTCATTCTGTCAAATCATTAATACGTTGAGCATTGACAGAGTCGGACTTACGCGACGAAAAACTAAAAACGTAAAAAAACAATTAAGGAGATATACACAAATGCTTACTGCAATAGTCGGTATCAACTGGGGCGACGAAGGAAAGGGAAGAATGGTCGACCTTCTTTCGGACAGATACGATATTATCGCGCGTTATCAGGGCGGAAACAACGCCGGACACACGGTAATAAACGAAAAGGGCAAGTTCATACTTAACCTTCTTCCGTCGGGAATACTTCGCGACGAAACCGTCAACGTCATGGGTAACGGTATGGTTATCGATATAGAACACCTCTATAACGAAATCAAAAGGCTTCGCGACGCGGGCATAGACATCACTCCCAAGCACCTTAAAATAAGCGATAAGGCGACGATCTGTATGCCGTACGACAAACTCCTCGACGGACTCGAAGAAGACAGACTTAAAGATAAAAAGTTCGGTTCTACCCGCAGAGGTATCGCTCCCGTTTATTCGGATAAGTACATGAAAAAGACCTTCCGTATGGGCGATCTTAAACATCTTGCTAGTCTTAAAAGCAAAATCAGGGACATCGTAGAGTGGAAAAATCTTCTCGTTACGGCTTACGGCGTAGATCCCGTAAAACCCGAAGATATGTATAACTGGCTTGAAAAATACGGTACGCCGTTTATCGATTACGTATGCGACGTGGGCGATTATCTCGACGGCGAAATCGCGAAGGGTAAGAGCGTTATGTTCGAGGCGCAACTCGGCGCGCTCCGCGATATAGACTTCGGTATCTTCCCGTATACTTCCTCGTCTTCGACGATTGCGGCTTACGCTCCTATCGGCGCGGGGATTCCCGAAAAGAAACTCGACGAAGTCGTCGGCATTATGAAAGCATATTCGACGTGCGTCGGCGAAGGTCCGTTCACCTGCGAAATGTTCGGCGACGAAGCCGAAGAACTCCGTAAAGCGGGCGGCGAATACGGCGCGGCCACCGGCAGACCGAGAAGAGTAGGCGGGTTCGACGTGGTTGCTTCCCGTTACGGCGTGAAGATGCAGGGCGCGACATGTATCGCTCTGACCAAAATAGACGTTATGTCGTATATGAAAAAGATTCCCGTATGCGTGGCGTACGAAATCGACGGCAAGAGAGTCGAAAAATTCCCGTTCGGCGAAGACCTCGAAAAGGCGAAACCCGTTTACGAATATCTCGACGGTTTCAACTGCGACATCTCGAAATGCCGCAAAAAGGAAGATTTACCCGAAAACGCGCTTAAATATATCGAATATCTCGAAAAAGCGGTGGGTTGCAGGATAAAGTACGTTTCCGTCGGCGCCGAACGCGACAGTTACGTAGAAATGTATTGAAATTAATCGTCGCAACGGCGACGACGGATCAAAATAAAAGCGGCGAAGGCATTTTGACTTCGCCGCTTACGTTTTGAAATAAATTATTCGGCCGCTTCGACCTTTACTTTGATTTTAGCCGATACGTCGGGCAAAAACTTAATTTCCGCGTCGTATACGCCTACGGTTTTAAGCGTGTCGCCGAGTACGATTTTCTTTTTGTCTATTTCGTAGCCGAGTTCACGCAACTTGTCCGCGATTTCTTTCGAGGTTACGCTGCCGAAAACCTTTCCGTTTTCGCCGCATTTGACGAAACAGGTTACTTCTTTGCCTTTAATCGAAGCGGCGGTTTCGCGCCACTTTCTGATTTCTTCCGCCTTGTGGAATTCGGCGGCTTTTTTCTGACCGTTAATTGCGTTGACTCCCGCAGCGGTCGCTTCTACGGCGAGTTTTTTCTTAAACAGACAATTTCTGGCGTATCCGTCGCTCACTTCGACTACGTCGTCTTTTTTGCCCGTGCCTTTTACGTCTTGTAATAAAATAACTTTCATATACAGCCTCCGAAAAATTTTATTTGAATTTGGTCAGATTGCTCGACAGAACGATTATAATTTCCATCGGTACGCCGAGTATAAATATAAGCCATAACTTGTAGTTGCCGAATTGCAGGTAGATACAAAGCAGAAGCGACCACAGAAGTATTGACAAAAGAATCGTCGATTGCAACTTGTTTTTGTGCCATTTGCGGTTGTAGTTCCATAAAAACAGCGCGCTTATCGGTATCGCCCAAAGATAAGCGATCCAGAAATCCTGCGTCGGAACGGACGCGAAACAATAACCGTATACGAACAGTATCGTCGCGCATAAGAAAACTATCGTAACGGTTAAAACCTCGATAGTCAACTGCCGTTCTCTTTCGGGTTTTTCCTTTTCGTTCATATACGACAATCGTTCTTCGGCGTCTTCGTGCGTGAGATAATCGAGCGTAACGCCGTACATATCCGCAAGGGCGGAAAGTATCGAAATATCCGGCAGGGAGTCGGCGTGTTCCCACTTTGAAACCGACTTGTCGGAGTAGTTCAGAGCGTTGGCGACGTCGGCTTGGGTAAGCCCCTTGCTTTTGCGAAGCGCGATAAGATTATTCGCAACCGTGGTCTTTATATCGTCTTTCATAGTACAATTATAAAACTTTCAGACCGAAAAATCAACTTATTTTGCAAAATATCTATAATTCTCTAATCCGTAGAGTCGATTTCTACCGCAAATCACCCGGGATTTCCGATAAATACGTATATGTAGAGTGCCGATTTTTATAAAACGCTTGCCTTTTGACAAGAAAAGGTATAAAATTGTACGTAAGGTTCTATTCTACTAAAGGAGAAACTGACTTTTAGATGAAAGTGTTATTACTCAGTTGTTCGACGGGCGAAGGTCATAACAGCGCGGCGAAAGCCGTAGGCGAAGTGATGACCGGCGCCGGCATAGAATGGGAAATTAAAGATCCCGTGTCGTTCAATCACGAAAAAAGCCCGAAGCGGATAGCGAAGGCTTATAACGATCTGATAAAAAGGACGCCCTCTTTGTTCGGGGCGGTCTACAAAATAGGCGCGGCGTACGAAGCGACCCGATTGCCTTCGCCGATATATTCGCTCAATGCCAAGTATTCCGAAAAACTCAACGATTATATAGTAAGCGGCGGTTTCGACGCGGTGGTTACTTCGCACCTGTACGGAATGGAGGCGTTGACCGCCATTATGCGCAATCACCCCGATCACGTTCCGTTTTTCGGCATAATCACCGACTATACCGTCATTCCGTTCACGCGCGATACCGCGCTCGACGAATATTTTATTCCGCATAAAGAACTTGTCCCCGATTTCGAAAAGAAGAAAATGCGTTCGGATAATCTTATTCCGACGAGTATCCCGGTTTCTCCGAAATTCCGTATTCAGATAAGCAAAGAAGACGCCAGAAAAGAGTTGGGCTTGCCCGTCGATAAGCGGATAATACTCATAATGTCGGGCGGGGTGGGCTGCGAAAGCATAAAACCGCTTATTAAAAAATTTCGTAAATACGGCATCCCCGAAGACAGATTTTACTGCATACTTGCGGGCAATAACGCCAAACTTAAAGAAACTATCGCAAAATCTTGTTCGCCAGATAAGGTGCAGGCGGTCGGCTTTACGGATAAAGTCCACCTGTACTTAAAGGCGGCGGACGTCGTTATAAGTAAGTCCGGCGGACTTTCCAGTACCGAAGTCGCGGTCGCGAACGTACCCGTCGTTCATTTTAAGCCCATCCCCGGTTGCGAAACCTGCAACGCGAGATTTTACGAAGCGAAGGGCATGTCTAAACTCGCTAAAAACAGCAAAGAAGCGCTTAAAATCGCAGAAGCGTTACTCGGCGACGAAGCCGAAAAGCAGTCTATGGTCGAAGCGCAACGCCGCGAGATAAACGCTTTCAGCGCGGACGACGTCGTTAAAAGAGTAATCGAAGTCGTCGAAGCGCGTAACGCAACCGAAAAAGAATGATTTTATAAAAAAAGACGGGTTATCCCGTTTTTTTTACCGTACGGTCGTCGTATCGGGCGTAAGCGGAACATTTTCCGAAAGGTCGTATTTTACGGACTCAAAGCGTAAATTTTTCTCCGTAAAAATCCGAAATCGCTTGTAAAATCGTTTTGCGTATGATATAATAACGCCGTAAAACCTATAAAGGAGTCGATTTATTATGTTTTGTTCTAAATGCGGTAAAGAAATAAAGGACGAAGCCGCGTTCTGCCCCTATTGCGGAGCGAAGACGGAAGAATCCGCCGACGAAAAAGAAGCCGGACAAAGCGAAAACAAAACCGGTGAAAACGCCGGTAACGAAGATTTTGCGGCTAAAATCGCCCAACTTAACGACACGAAGGACACCACTTCGGAATTTGACAAAGAGGATATCGACAACAACAAAGGAATGTCGATTCTGGCATATTTATCGTGGTTGGTGCTTATACCGATATTTGCCGCCAAAAAGTCGAGATACGCGCAGTTCCATGCGAATCAGGGGTTGATTCTGGCTATCATAGATACGGCGTATTGGATTATAAACGGCGTTATAACGGGTATACTGATGATCGTTTCGCCCATTGCTTCGGCGATAGTCTGCGCAATTACGGGGCTGTTCGGACTCGTGTTTTTGGTGCTTGTCATTCTCGGTATAGTAAACGCCGCGAGCGGTAAAGCCAAAGAACTTCCGGTGATAGGCAAATATAAAATTCTTAAATAATCGGATAATAAAAAAGGACGGAAAATCTTCCGTCCTTTTTTTGTTTCCTCAGTCTTCGAATTGACTCATGAAAATATCGTAGTAAAACCCGCGTTTTTCAAGTAGTTCTTCGTGCGTGCCCTTTTCAACCAGTCTGCCGTCCGATACGACCAGAATAACGTCGGCGTCGGTAACGGTAGAAAGTCTGTGCGCGATTACGAAACTCGTGCGGCCCTTTATCAGTTCGCGCATGGACTTCTGGATAAGTACCTCCGTGCGGGTGTCTACGCTCGAAGTCGCTTCGTCCAAAATAAGAAGTTTACGGTCGGCGAGAAAGGCTCTCGCAATGGTTAAAAGTTGTTTCTGACCGCCCGATATATTCGTCGTTTCTTCGTTTATTATCGTATCGTAGCCGTCGGGAAGACTTCGTATAAACGAATCGACGTGCGCGCGTTTGCATGCGTCCTCTATTTCTTCCTGCGAGGCGTTTTCTTTGCCGTATGCCACGTTATCGCGTACCGTACCCGAAAACAGCCACGTATCCTGCAAAACCATCTGAAACATGGACCGAAGATTTTTCTTCGACATATCTCTTATATCCACGCCGTCTATCTTAATACTGCCGGAATCTATCTCGTAAAACCGCATAAGCAGGTTGACGAGCGTGGTTTTCCCGCCGCCCGTAGGACCGACTATCGCGCATTTCCATCCCGCCTTTATTTCTGCCGAAAAGTCCTTTATAAGAGGTTTATCGGGGACGTACGAGAAATTTACGTTTTCGAAAGAAACGTCGCCTTTCGGGGAGGGAAGACTTACGCCCGAATCCTCGGGCATTTCTTTTTCGTCTAAAAAGTCGTATACTCTGCGCGCCGCGGCAAGCGTGCTTTGCATCGACGAAAATCCGCCGGCGAGAGATTCGAGGGGTGATTGCAACATCTGCGAGTAGAGAATTATCTTAACGATTTTACCTACGTCGAAATGCCCGTTTACGGCGAAATAACCGCCGAGCATACAAATTAAAGCGTAAGTTATCGCGTTCGTAAAGGTGATTAACGGGGTAACGACGGAAGTGAGAAAATACGCCTTTTCGCTCTTTGACCGCAGTTCTTCCGATTTTTTGCGAAAAGAAGCGTTCTGTTTGTCGGCTATATCGAACGCTCTTACCGTATCGAAGCAGGTAAAGTCCTCTTCCGCAAGAGCGCAGATTTCTCCGGTTACCTTCCTTGAAGCGTTATAATATTTTTCCGAACGGGTAGCAAGAAACGCGGCGAGCCCCAGCGAAACGGGAACGATTACGATTACGATGCCGGCGATAATCGGGTCGAGCAGGAATAAAACGGCGGTAATGAGCGCGAGTTTGATTATTCCGCTTATCAAAAGATCGAAAAGCGAATAAATCGTACCGCTCATATTCGAAACGTCGTTCATCATTCTGGCGAGTATTTCGCCGTTCGGGGTAGAGTCGAGTTTGCCTACCGACAGGCGTGAAATTTTGTCGGATATGTTTACCCTTATATCCCTCGTAAAGTGTCGGGATATGGTATTGCTGTTGATTATTTTGCAGACGATTTGCCCCAGCGCTATCGCAAGATAAACGGCGGCGAGAATTGCGGCGTATCGCAAAAATTCGCTTATGTCGGCGTTGCCCGTTCCGGAAGACGCGTCGTAGATTTTCTGCGTTAAATTACCCAAAACGTCGGGCGCGTAAAGCCCCGCCGCAACCGTAAGCAGGGTGATAAGCGACGAGATTATAAGCGGAAACGCGATTTTTTTACATTCTTTTATAAGGCGGGGTATTACGCTTTTACGCTTCGTTTTCATCGTAACCTCCCGTCTGCGAAAGATAAATTTCGCCGTAAGTTTTGCAGTTTTCTATCAAAAACTCGTGGTTGCCGCCGCCTACGAGTTTTCCGTCGTCCAAAACGTATATATAATCGCACTTCCGCGCCGTGGAAACGCGTTGAGTTATAATTATCTGCGTTTTGCCTTTAAGCCTGCGATTGAGCGCGGCGCGAAGATTTTTTTCGGTTAGCAGATCGAGCGCGGAAAAACTGTCGTCGAATATATAGACCGAAGCGTTTTTAAGAATCGTTCTCGCTATGTTCACGCGCTGTTTTTGTCCGCCCGAAAGGTTTGCGCCGCTTTGCGAAAGAAAGTAGTCCGGACCTTCCTTTTGCGAATTGACGAAATCGAGAAGTTGAGCGTCTTCTATTGCCGATAAAACTTCTTCGTCGGTCGCGTCTTCGCGGGCGATTTTTACGTTATCGCGGATAGTTCCTTCGAAGATCATGCTTTTTTGCATTGCGCAGGCAACGTTCGCCCTTACGTCCGATCCGCCGAGCGAGGAGTAATTTTCGTTTCCGAAAGAAATATCGCCGTCCGTTACGGGATAGAAGTCGAGCAGAAGTTTGATAAGCGTGCTTTTGCCGCTGCCCGTTCCGCCTATTACGGCTATCCTTTTGCCTTCGGGGAAGGTCATATCTATATTTTTAAGCGAGTATTCGCGGGCGCCGGGATAACGGAAAGAAACGTCTTTAAGCGAAAGGTCGCCGCTTAGTTTTTTGGGCAGTTCGTCGCTTTTTTCTATTCCTTTAAGGTTCAGCACTTCGCCTACGCGCTTCGCGCAAACTTTAAGGTGCGGAAGCCAGGCGAGAGTCCAGAAAGTCGTCATGAGCGCGCTCGAAATAAGCGCGACGTATTGCACGACGGCAAAAACGTCGCCCGCGCCGACGATCGTTTCGGGTTCGGTCGCCCGGATATAACCGACCACGATCAACGCCACCGTTGCAAGACTTAACAGACAGGAACAAATCGGGGTGATAAGCCCGCTGAAAAGGTTAGATTTAACCAGGTTATACGCCATTTTGTCGGTTGCGTCGGTTACTCTCGCGTGTTCGTAGTCTTCTTTTTCGAAAGCGCGTATAACCCTTATTCCGTACAGCCTTTCTCTTACGATATGATTCTGAATATCGCAGTATTTATCGGCGTTTTCCCACAACTTGCCCATTTTTCTTACGAGCATGAAAACTATAACGCAAACGATCGGCACTACGCATAAAAGTATGACGGCGAGGGTTACGTCCGCCGTAAAAGAAGCGACAATGCCGCCTATAAGCAAAAGCGGAACGCTTATCGCGGAAGATACGAGCCCGCCCGCTTCCTGCAACTGAAACACGTCTTCGGTCGCGCGGGTTAAAAGGCTCGACGTGCCTATCGACGAAAACTCTTCGAAGGTAAGCGAGTTTACTTTTTTGAAAAGATCGTCGCGTAAATCTCTCGCTACCGAGTTCGACAGCGAAGCGTTGAGTTTGCCCGAAATTACCGCGGCGATTAAAGCGAGTAAAGAAACGGCGAGCATCGCGGCGCACGACGAAATCACCGCGTTTAAGTCCGACTGTTTTACGCCGTCGTCCACGACCCTGCTCATAAGAGAAGGAATCGCGAGCGAGCATAGCGTAGATACCAGACACAACGCGGCAACCGCTATCATTTTAAGTTTGTACTTTCCGTAATAACGGAGCAAATATCCGAACTTCATAACGTTTTCTCGTTGCTCGTCGTTTTTTTCGTCTTTGCGTCAATGGCGTGTTTCTTCTTGCCTTCCCTTGCAGGGTAAATGTCCCCGATGAAACGGGGAAAATGTCGCAAAGCGACAAAAGGGGGGCGACCCTGCCTAAGGTGGTGGCGGCGTAGCCGACGGATGAGTTTCCGGAAGGGTGGTTTTCTCTCGGACTGCGTTATAATCACGTCTTTGCGATACCCCTTGCGGGGCGTAGCCATTCCGAAAACGGGAGTAGGTTCACCAATCCTGACGGTCGCTCGTTTTTACGTCGTCGTAATAATCGAAATATCTGCGTTTGAATTCCGATTCGTAAGGTTTTTTTACGACTGCGCGGGTGTGAACGGATTCGTTTGCCGGTTGTTTTTCTTTTTCGACGGTTTTTTCGTCGGAAGTCGTTTTTTCTTTAATCATTTTTATTTTTTAAGACAAACCATAAGTACGGCGACGTCGGCGGGATTCACGCCCGATATGCGTGAAGCCTGACCGAGATTTTCGGGGCGGACGGCGTCGAGTTTTTCTCTCGCTTCCACGCGAAGCCCGCTTATCGCGAGATAGTCGAAGTTTTCGGGTATGCGTTTTTCTTCGAGTTTTTTAGCCTTTTCTATTTGTTCGAGCCCTTTTTGAAGGTATCCTTCGTAGCGGGTATCGGTTTCGACTCTTTCTAAAATATCAAACGGGTAGTCGTCGAATAATCCGAACTCTTTTCGTATATCTTCGAGCGGAATATTGCGTTTAATCATATCTCTTATCGAGATGCTTCCCGAAACGTCGCCCGCGCCGTGATCTTTAACGAATACGGCGCACTTTGCGGCGGGTATTCTTTCGTTTAATTTCTCTTCGAGTTCTTTAATCTTTTTTTGACGGTCGAGATATTTTTCGTACCTTTCGTCGGTAACCAGACCTACGGCGCGACCCTTTTCGGTAAGTCGGCTGTCGGCGTTATCCTGACGAAGGAATATGCGGTATTCGGCTCTCGAAGTCATCATTCTGTACGGCTCGTTCGTGCCTTTCGTAACGAGGTCGTCTATTAAAACTCCTATGTATCCCTCGTCGCGGCGGATTACGAGCGGCTCGCCGCCTTTTAAGTATTGCGAAGCGTTTACGCCCGCAATCAATCCCTGCGCGGCGGCTTCTTCGTAACCGCTCGTTCCGTTTATCTGCCCGGCGGTGAAAATTCCGCTTAACTTTTTGAATTCGAGCGACGGTTTAAGGTCTAAACTGTCTATGCAGTCGTATTCGATGGCGTAGCCGTAACGGGTAAATTCGCAGTGCTCAAGCCCCTTTATAGAGCGATACATAGCCCTTTGAACGTCGTGCGGCATAGAAGTGGACATTCCTTGCACGTATACTTCGTTGGTGTTATAGCCCTCGGGTTCGATAAAAATCTGATGTCTTTCTTTATCTTTGAATCTGACGACCTTCGTTTCGATAGACGGGCAGTAACGCGGTCCGGTGCTTAAAATCGCGCCGTTATAAAGGGGGGAACGGTCGAGATTGCTTAAAATAATTTCGTGGGTTTTTAAGTTGGTGTAGGTTATGTAGCACGGCTCCTGTTTTTCGGGTACGCCGTCGTGCATAAACGAAAACGGATAGACGTTCGTTTCGCCGTCCTGCCGTTCCATAACCGAAAAATCAACCGAACGGCGGTCGAGCCTTGCGGGCGTTCCCGTCTTGAATCGACGGATTCTGAACCCGAGTTCGATAAGCGAAGCGGTGAGTTCGTTTGCGGGGGCGAAACCCGAAGGTCCGCTCGTCTTTTCCCATTCGCCGGCTATTACTCTGCCGTTTAAGTACACGCCCGTGGCGATAACCACGGCGCGACATTCGAGTACGCTGCCGAACGAAGTGAGTACGCCCGTAACTTTGCCGTTTTCGGTCAGAATCTTTACGGCTTCGGCTTGTTTTACGGCAAGCCCCGGCGTATTTTCGAGTACTTTTTTCATCAGCGTGTGGTAAAGGAACTTGTCGTTCTGCGCCCTTAAAGACTGTACCGCCGCGCCTTTACCGCGATTGAGCATTTTAATCTGCATTGCGGCGTTGTCGGCTTGCAGTCCCATTTCGCCGCCGAGCGCGTCGAGTTCGCGCACGAGATGTCCTTTCGCCGTGCCGCCTATCGAGGGGTTGCACGCCATAAAGGCTACGTTTTCGAGATCTACGGTGAGTATCGCCGTCTTGTTGCCCGTGCGGGCAAGGGCGAGCGCGGCTTCGCAACCGGCGTGTCCCGCTCCTATGACTACGGCGTCGTAAACGCCTTCGGTAAATTTAACCATACGATTACTTCTTCAATATAAGATTTTTTACGTCTTTGACGATGGTCGCCGTTTTGGGGCTGTCTTTGACGAGTTCGGCGTATTTGTCGCGGGCGTGAATGACCGTCGTGTGATCTCTTCCTCCCAGAGCCTGACCTATCGATACGAGCGGAATAGACAAAAGTTCGGTCATAAGGTAAGCGCAAATCTGCCTCGGCTCGACTATCTCTTTGTTCTTCTTTTTGCCGAGCAGGTCGGCTTTTGAAATTTTGAAGAACGAGCAAACGGCGTTTATTACGTCGTCGGCAGTAAGATTTTCGTCGCGGGCGTTGGCTTTCGCGCTCTCGGCGAGAGCGTCTTTCGCAAGAGCGAGGGTTATCGGGCGTTCATGAAGCATGGATGCGAAAATTACTTTATTGAGCATGCCTTCGAGCGACCTTACGTCGTTGTCGGAAAGTTCCGCGAGGTACAACGCCACGTCAAGCGAAAGTATAAATTTTTTCGCCTCGGCTTTCTTCTGAAGAATCGCTATTTTCGTTTCTACGTCCGGCGGCAGAACCTGCGCCATAAGTCCGCATTCGAAACGGGTGGTAAGCCTGTCCGACAAAAGCGACAACTCTTTCGGAGCGCAGTCTGCGGTCAGTACTATTTGTTTGTTCTGCCCGTACAGTTCGTTGAAAGTATGGAAAAATTCTTCCTGCGTGGCTTGTTTGCCCGCAAGAAACTGAATATCGTCTATCAGAAGCACGTCTACGTTTCTGTAACGGTTTTTGAAGAGTATGCCTTCTTTTTCGTAGGCTTTGCCCGAACGGATATTCGAAATCAGGTCGCTCGTGAATTTTTCGCACGTTGCGTAAACTACGGTCATCAGGGGGTTGTTCGCCTTTACGTAGTTTGCGATTGCGTGCATTATGTGGGTCTTTCCGAGTCCCGCGCCGCCGTAGATAAACAGGGGGTTATAGCCCGAACCGGGGTTTTCGGCTACGGCTTTGGCTGCGGCGTAAAGATAACGGTTGCTGTCGCCTACGACGAAAGTGTCGAAAGTATATTTGGGGTTTAAGGGCGTAGATTCTATTTCTTCGCGTTCGACTTCGTAAACCCGTTGATTAAGGTAATCGTTTTTGTTGTCGCCCACGTAAATTTTTACGTCTGTAAGTCCCGTTTCAGCGGCTTTAAGCGCGTCGCAGATTTTATCGGCGATTTTAGCCGATTGCGCCGCGAAGAGTTTAGAGGGGGTTACGAGCACGAGTTTTCGCCCGTCGGTGTCGACGGGTTTCAATTGCTCGACGTAAGTCGAGTAGGTTATCGGGCTGACCGTTTTTTGCAGTTCGACCAGCGTTTGTTTCCAGATTATTTCGTAGCCTTCCATAGCGTCCTCTCTTTTGCGTTAAAAAGCGGTTTCGGGGTCGAAAACGCTTTACTATTTTCGTAGTATCTTATATAATATAATAAATTCCCGAAAAAATCAAGAAATTAAGCAGATGAACGTTAAAAAACTTCAACTAATAAATTTTCGCAATTACGAGAGCGAAACCTTTTCATATTCCGACGGGGTGAACGTGGTAAGCGGCGGAAACGCTCAAGGGAAAACCAACTCCGCCGAAGCCATTTTTTACCTTTGCGCGGGCTATTCGCCTCGGGCGGGCAGAGATAAACAGGTTATACGAAAGGGGCAGGAAAAGGCAAGCGTCGAGGGCGTTGCCGAGGCGGCTTACGGACCGGTAAAGGTGAATATCGATTTTTATTCGGACAACGTAAAAGACGTAAGGGTAAACGACGTAAAAATCGCCCGCAGCGGCGAACTTTTAGGCAATATAAATTCGGTGTTTTTCAATCCGTCGGAACTTCGGCTTATACAGGACGCGCCCGAAGACAGACGGCGTTTTATGGACGTGTCTTTATCGCAATTATCCCGTCCGTACTACTACGCGCTCCAACGATACAAAAAGATTTTATCGCAGAGAAACACTCTTCTGAAAGACGAAAACAAAGAACTCGTACTCGATACTCTGCCTATTTGGGACGAGAGTCTGGTCAAATACGGCGCGAAGATAATTTACGAAAGAAACGCCTTTATAGAGCGGTTATCTCCGCTTTGCGAAGAGGCGTATTCGGATATTGCCGGCGGAGCGGAAAATATAAAAATCGAGGGTGAAGAGAAGTTTAAGGGCGAACAAGACGAAATCGCGGTCGCCTTAAAAAACGCGCTTTCGCAGCGCGCGGAAAGGGATATAGAACTCGGATATACTTCTATAGGTCCGCACCGCGACGATCTCAGAATAAAAGTCGACGGTACGGACGTGAAAGTGTACGGTTCGCAAGGCCAGCAACGTACCGCCGCAATCGCTCTGAAACTCGCCGAAACCGAAATTTTTAAGGAGCGTTACGGCGAATATCCCGTGCTTATTTTAGACGACGCGATGAGCGAACTCGACCGTAAACGACGCGAAAAACTCATCGCGAGAGTTAAAAAAATGCAGACTATAATTACTTGTACCGAACCCGACTGCGTGCCGGGGTATGAAAATTTCAACAATATCCGTATCAGAAACGGAAAGATAGTAAAGGAGTAAAAATGAGCGATTGTAATCACGATTGTTCGTCTTGCGGCGAAACCTGCGAGAAAAAAGATTTTATGGAAACGCCGAGAAACGACACTCATATCGGCAAAATGATAGCCGTCGTAAGCGGTAAGGGCGGCGTGGGTAAGTCGATGGTAACCGACCTTCTGGCGGTCGCCACGCTTCGTAAAGGTTACAGGGTTGCCGTACTCGACGCCGATATTACGGGGCCGTCCGTTCCGAAGGCTTTCGGCATTACGGATAAGGCTGCGGCTACCGAAGACGGAAGCGGTATATATCCCGTAGAAACGGCTCAGGGCGTAAAGGTAATGTCTATGAACCTGCTTCTGCCCGAAGAAGGCGACCCCGTGGTTTGGCGCGGGCCCGTAATCGGCGGAGCGGTCAAACAATTTTATACCGACGTGGTGTGGGGCGACGTAGACTATATGTACGTCGACATGCCTCCGGGAACGGGCGACGTTCCGCTAACGGTCTTTCAGTCTTTGCCGATCGACGGAATAATTATCGTTACCACCCCGCAGGATCTCGTTTCGATGATAGTCGAAAAAGCCGTGAAGATGGCTTCGATGATGAATATAAAAATTCTCGGCGTCGTCGAGAATATGAGTTATATAAAATGCCCGCATTGCGGCGAAAAATCGTACCCGTTCGGCAAAAGCGATATTGCGGAAGTCGCGGCGAAGTATTCGCTTCCCGTGCTGGCTACGCTTCCGATAGACGAAAAACTTTCGGCGGCGGCAGATAAAGGCGAAATCGAAACGGCAGACGCGTCGGTTATAGACGGCGCGGCGGAAGCGGCAGAAAGGTTATGAAAAGATTTAAGCCGATACTCGCAAATATTCTTACGGTTCTCTTTACCTTGTCGGCGTTTTTTATCGCGGGGTTTATAGCCGTCGTCGCGCCCGCCACGAGCAGAGCGTTTTACAAAACTCAGTTCCGTAAGCACGGTACGCTCGAAAAGGTAAGGGCGCAGGCGGTATACCTTACCGACGAAAAGGCGCAGAATTATATAGAAAATCTCACCGAAGAGCAACTGTTGTCGCTTATGAATCATACGATGAGGTATTGCCTTTATCTCGAAGACGACTTAAATATTACCGTCGGTGGCGAGAAACTCGAAATATTTCTGGATATAAAGGGCGAAACCTTGAACGAAGGTTGCACCGAAATCACGCATATGGCGGACTGTAAAAAGTTGTTCGGCATAGGCATAATTTTGTTTTTCGTATCCGTTGCCATATTTATAGCCACGCTCGTTTTGGGGATAATTTTCAGAAAAACGTATTATCTGTATTGCGGTAAGACGGTGTATATAACGCTCGGAATCTGTCTGGGCGTTTTAGCGGTCATAGGTATTTTTGCGGCGATAAATTTCGATAAGGCGTTCACGATTTTCCACGAGATATTTTTCAACGGTAAACAATGGCAATTCGGTTACGGAGTCATGATTGCCATGATAGGCGAAATTTTTACGGGTCTCGTGCCGATTATCGGTATTATATGGATAGGATTGCTTATTCTCACGGTGGTCGGAGTATATCTTTTCAATCGACCGCTACGAAAGCAAAAACGAATATAAAATTACGATATGCTTTCATCGTGTCATAGCGAAGGAGCAAAGCGACAAAATGGGGCGACCTCAGGCAGGGCCGCCCCATTTTGTCGCTCCGCTCGCAATGACAGATTGTTATTTACCGTTATTCTATGCTGTTTCTGAATTCCGTGGGGGTAAGTCCGACGATTTTTTTGAACGCGGACGAAAAATGCGCTTCGCTCGAATACGAGAGTTTTTCCGCTACTTCTTTTACGCTTGAACCGCTTCTTAAAAGTTCTTTCGCTTTTTCGGTTTTCAATTCTGCAAAAGCGGTCATAACCGACTTATTTGCGTATTTTTTGAATACCGCTTTAATATATGGGACGGAAAAATACGTCGAATCGGAGACGTCGGCAAGCGTTATTTTTTCGTCAACGCGGCTTCTTAAAAATTCGTAAATTTCTTTCGATGCGGCAAGTCCCGCTCCGCCCGATTTCATTAAGTCGTCGTCGAGTCGTTCCTGCGTGGTTTTTACCGCAAAAGTGTCGATTAGCAGCAGTTCGAGCGAGTTTTTCAACGTTTGAAATTCGGTCGGGCGAACGCCGAGCCGAGGCATTTTTTCGGCGTAAACGCAATCGTTACCGAAAATTTCGCGGCACGTCGATTTTATTTTAGCAAGCAACGCTACGCCGAAAGGCGTAACTTTTTTT
This sequence comes from Acidiphilium sp. CAG:727, assembly GCA_000437515.1. Classification (GTDB taxonomy): domain Bacteria; phylum Bacillota; class Clostridia; order Christensenellales; family Borkfalkiaceae; genus UBA10281. The sequence goes on from FR898481.1 coordinate 54,459, forward strand.
ACCGAAAAATATTCTACCGCGTTTGACTTTTGCTTTAAGTCGAGTTCGGCGATAAGGATTTTCGCTTCTTTTTTCGTGGCGGACATGGCAATTTCTTTTCCGCTTGCCGCTACTATCAGATTTGATTCGGGGGTAACGACCGAAAAGTCGTCGCTTTCGATTTTAATCTCGCCCTTGTCGCAGTAAATAAGAGTATATAATTCGCCGCCGGCCCTGAAAGGCTCGTCGTCAGGAGCAAGATCAAGATAAGCGGTTTTGCCCACGGCTTTTACGGACAGATATTTTTTAAGTTCGGTTACGTAATCCATACCCGAATTATATCTTAAATTTTTTCCGATAGCAAGTAAAATGACCGACGTCGGCGGATAAATTAACTCCGACGGTTTTGTCTGGCATAGCCGAAGTCCCCGGGCAGGTTGCCCCTCTCCGGCACGCTATGCGCGCCACCTCTCCCGTTGAGCGGGAGAGCATACTCCCGGAAGGGGTAGATACGCATAAAATATTCGCTTTCGGCGTGAAAAGATAAAATGCGACGATAAATCTTATAATACGCTACGCGGTATGCGTTATAATGCGGTTATTATGAAAAAACCGTTTAATATGCGTAAAACCGTCAGATACGTTCTTTCGTTCGCGGCGTACGCTTTCATAACTTTTGCCGACGGAAATTTTACTCCGTTTTCGCTCGGGTTGCTTCTTGCGAACGTGTACGTCGGATTAAACCCCGCCTTATCGTTCGCTCTGTATACGTTTCCTTTTCTGCTGTCGTTCGATATAACGGTTCTGTGGACGGCTTTTGTCGGCGGAAGCGTCGTTGCCGTATCGGCGTATTTATTAAAGACGAAAAAGGCGAAGGGGTACGTTTTTTTATGCTCGCTGTTTGCCGGAATATCCGCCGTGCCTTACGTCGTTTTTTCTGCGGCATACGACAGCGTTTTGATAAGAGCGATTTTCGCGGGCGTTATCGCGGTATCCGTATTCCCGATGATCGCCGCCGCCAAAGTATGGCTTATAAAGGGGCTTCGGTACAGAGTTTCGACCGACGAGTTTATATCCGCGGCGGCGCTTTTATGCGCGGTCGGCTACGGCGCGGTTTCGATAAGCGGCGAATACCCGTGGTTTGCGATTTCTACGTTTACCGTAATGTTGTCGGCTTCGCTGCTCGGCGGGTTCGTTCCGCTGATGTTCGCGCTGATAGCGGCGCTACCTCCGTCGCTTTATTACGCGTCGTTTACGCCGCTTGCCGTTTACGCTCTTATTTCGCTTGCTCCGATTGCGTTTTCCGGATATTCTCCGCTTTTAACCGCGATAGGAGCGGTGGCTATTGAAACCGTTCTGTATTTTCTAACCTCTGCTTTTAACGGAATGACGGCGTATCAGACTTTCTTTTTGCTCGCTCCGTGTTTGATTTACGCGTTTATTCCGCAAGACAAAATGAAAAAACTCAACAAAAAATTACGGATTTTCAGAAACGACAATTTAGGCAGATATAACGTAAACCGAACCCGCGCTTCATTGTCGAGCAAACTATACGAAGCGTCGGCGGCGTTCGACGAAATGTCGTCGTCTATGGCAAAACTCGGTAAAGTTTCACGCACGGAAGCCGATCTTAAAGCAAAGACTGCCGACGAAATTTTATATTCCGTCTGCGCGGCTTGTCCGTCGCAGGCAAAGTGCAGAGGAAAAGGCTTTCCCGATTCGCTTACGCTCGATAAAATTATAACGCTCGGCGCGGCGAAGGGCGATCTGAATCTCGTCGATCTGCCGCGCGTTTTCACCGAAGAATGCGACCGTCCCGAAAGCGTGGTTATTAAACTCAATTCTCTTTTGAAAGAGTACGCGCGCGGAGTCGCGGAAAGCGAGGCTCTGGAAAGCGGCAGAAGTCTTGTAGTCGCGCAGACGAAAGGACTTGCCGAAATATTGAAGAGCATGGCTGCGCGATATTCGAGGCGGCTAGAAGATTCTTATCTGCTTGAAAAAAAAATTACGGATAACTTGTTCGCGTGCGGAATCTACGTTTCCGAAATACTTGTGTTCGGCGGAGCGGACGCCGAAATAAACGTGGTAATGCCGTCGGCGAACGTCGCTTCGCCGTATTTTCTGAAAGCGGTAAGCGAAGTCGTCGGGTACGACCTGGTTATATCTTACAGAGAGAACGTTTCGGCGGAATTGTCTGCGGTAACTTTGACCCGGGCGCCTAAACTCGACGCGGCGTTCGGAATCGCCGCGAGAACGAAGTCCGATAAGACGAAAAGCGGCGATACTCACTCTATATCGCGGCTTTCCGCAGGTAAATTTCTCGTTGCGTTAAACGACGGAATGGGCAGCGGACGAAGCGCCGAAGACGTTTCTGCAACGGCTATTTCGCTTGTAGAAACCTTTTATAAGTCGGGGCTTTCGTCCGATCTCGTGCTGTCGACCGTCAATAAAGCGTTGACTTTCAACCGCGAAGACGATTTCACCGCCATGGATTTGGGTATAGTGGATTTGTACGACGGCAAAGCGGATTTTATCAAGATAGGCACGCCATATTCGTTCGTTATCACGAAAGACAGCGTCAAGATAATAGAGGGCAACTCTTTGCCGCTCGGAATTCTCGACGAAATGCGCCCGACGGTGTGTAAAACCGAACTCAAATCGGGCGACACGATAGTTTTCGTAAGCGACGGAATTTCCGACGCGTTCGGTTCGGCTTCCGACCTTATAGATTTTCTCACCACCGAAAAGGCGATCAATCCCAAAAGCCTTGCCGAAAACATTATGGATAAGGCTCTGTCTTTAACCGACGGAATCGCCCGCGACGATATGACCGCGTTCTGCGTTCGTATATTCGACAAGGCTTCGTAGCCATTAGTTCAAATCTCTAATGGCTAACGCCGCGATTCCCGTAACGTAAGGCGGCGGGTTATAATATGGGCTTGCGGGTGAACGAGTACGTCATTCTTCGCTTCGCCAAGAAAGACATATCAGTAAAGCGTTTTGGCAAGGTTCGTATTATTCTTGCCCGGCATAATTTTTGAAAAACCGTTCACAGAGGGGTTGACTTTTCGGACTTTCGGTGTATAATGCCGCTGCGCCTTGAAAAAAATATTACGGCGCGGAGGTGAATGAATGAAAGGACGTTACTATCTGGTAAAACGCCGCAAATCGATTGCCGCAAGATATGCGCGTAAAATTCCCGAATTCGTTTTCTGACGCCCCGAAAAGGCGGTAAAAAATGGATATCGACGTTATACTCGGTATATTCGGCGGTTACGGAGCGGAGCAGATTCTTATCGCGGCGGCGGTAGGGCTTGTCGCTGCGCTCGTAAAACGTAAATTCAAACTCAATTTAAGACGCGAACTTGCCGTAAGGCTGATATGCTCGCTTGCGCTTGCCGCGCTCGTTGCGTTCGTATTCGGTAAAAATTACGCGCAGATAATAGGAAGCGCGTCGGCATCGCTGGGTTTGTCTTACGTTTTAAGCAATCTTTTCGGAAAGAACAAAAGTCCGACTGCGGAAACTTTTCTCGGATCGGTCGCGCCTTACCTTTCCGACGAGGAAGTTAAAAGCGCGTTAAACGGCGATTTAAGCGAAGACGAACTTCGCGAAACGCTTAAAAGCCTGCTAAAACAGGGTACGCCCGAAGAAGAAATAATCTTTTTGACGAATGTGATTATCGCGCTTAAAAAATTCGAATGACAACCGAATAAAGGGGATCCGCCCGCGAATT
>FR898481.1:58221-59002 GCA_000437515.1 Acidiphilium sp. CAG:727
TTTCGCATATCGTTTTTTGCGGACTTTTGAAGCGTAACGTAAATGAAATTTGAAAATCTGCGGTCAAAAAGTTGATTTTCGCTTTTGCCGTATAGTATAATGCTTACATATTAAAATATACGCATATGTTCATAAGGCTTGTAAGACTATGATAGAACGTAAGAAAAAATACGAAGAAAGAGTAACGTTGACGGCGGAGGCGGTAAAATACGCTTCGTTCGTCGACTGTTTTACACGCGCTTCGCTGTTTACGTCTATAAGGGTAAACAACGACGGCGCGGATTCGCTTACCGATTTTACGGTGAAGATTACCAACGAAAACGGACTAATAAAAGATTTCGTTAAAAAAATAGACGAAATACCTTTCGAAAGCAGCGTAGAAGTCGACGCGTCGGACGCGGTTTCGCCGCTTTATTTCGCGGCGTTAAGCGAAATAAAAGAGGAAACGGTTACCGTAAAACTTTATCACGGCGACAAAGAAGCGGCTTCAACCTCGGTTACCGTTACCGCGCTGCCGTTCGAATACTGGCAGGGAGTGGGCGGAAGAGAAGATACGCTTGCGGCGTTCGTGCGCCCCAAACTCGCCGACTGTTCGAGAATAAAAACCGAGATGTCCGCTCAACTTAAAAACTGGAAAGTCAGCGGGGAATTCGGCGGCTACGACGAGAGTGATAAAAACGCCGTAAGGCGAGTAATCGCTTCGCTTTACACCGTTCTTCGCCGTTACGGACTTACTAAAAAAGATTGCGACATTTCTTCGCCCGTCGAAGCCGGCGGGGGG
>FR898481.1:59110-60271 GCA_000437515.1 Acidiphilium sp. CAG:727
CCCGTACTCGTTTACGGCGAAAAAGAAATAACCTGCGGCGTCTGGCTGTACGAAACCTGCCAGCCCGAAATAATTTCCGACGATACCGAAAGGCTCGCGCAGTACGTTTCGGAAGGAATAAACGGAATAAGTTGTTTCGATATAGACGATATATTTTCGGATAAAACGGCGGCTTATTCGGTTTCCGAAAACCATTTCGCAGTTAAACTCGACACGGGCGTTTACGAACGCGTTATCGACATAAAGCGGGCAAGGCTTAACCGCATAACGCCTATGCCGACGAGAAACAAGACGATAAAGGGATACGAGATTCTTTCGGAAGAAGAAACTTCGCCCGACGCCGCGCCCAAAGATCTGCTTCTTAAAATCAAATTGAATTTAGAGGGCAGGCAGACCAGGGATAAACAGTGGGAAAGACGACTTCTCGATCTCACGATGAAAAACGCGCTTCTCAATTTCAGACCGCTGTATAATTCCGCGCAGATCGCTTCCGCCGACGCAGACGCGACTTTTTCGGTAATACAGTCGGGCGAAACGTTGCGTATTCTGCCTATAAATCCGGCGAGCGTCGATTTAAGCGGAAGAAAAATTCCGTTCGGACTCGGCAAAGACCTGAAAGCGGTAAAAGAACTTCTCGCCGAAGACGCTTCCGGCGGAATTCTGCGCGTTGCCGAAAACGAAGAGCAACTTTCCGACGTTCTGTATAAACTCTATAAAAAGAATAAAGAAGCCGACGAAGAATCGGGCAGCAAGATACTCTATCTTGCGTTCGGTATGCTTAAATTCGGCGAAGAGGGAGCCGAAAAATACGCTCCGCTCGTGCTTCAACCCGTAGAAATCAAAGTCGGAAAGGGAAGACAGGGGTACGAAATCAAAGCGGGCGACGAAGAATGTTCGGTAAACTCAACGCTTTTCGAATACCTTAAACGCGAATACGACATAGACGTCCGCGGACTCGACGGCAACCTTCAGAGCCTTAAAATTTCCGAAGTTCTCGCCATGGTCAGAATGGAAGTGGCGGGAATGAAGAACTGGTCGGTTACCGACGACGTGTTTCTGTCCACGTTCGGTTTTTCACGCTATAAAATGTGGAAAGATCTCCGCAAAAACATAGGCGAATTTTCAAAAAATAAACTCGTGGCGGCTATGCTCGCGAATAAG
>FR898482.1:0-1505 GCA_000437515.1 Acidiphilium sp. CAG:727
ATCGATATAAAATTCAGCCGCGTTATCCGAAAAATTGCCCAGCGCAAAATATCCCGAAAGCGCGCCGCTTTCTACTTTCGCGGTAACGCTTTTCCCGCCCGAAGTAAGAGTTACGTCGGCTTTGCCGTTGTCGTCGAAAACCGCCGAAACGGAAATATTTTGATATTCGCCGCGCGTGAGCGCGATCTCTTCACTGGTCGCTATCGTCTCGCCGCTGCGCTTAAATACGGCTTTTGCCGTTCCGTTTGCGAGTTCTATGCCTGCCGTCAAAGCGGCGGGATTATAAACGCCTGCGGTTTCAAGCCCGAAAGCGACTCCGATATACCCGTTTTGGGTATTTTCGTTGACGTTTATATCGAACGAGCCTTCGAAAATTTTATCCGCCTTTTCGTCGACCGCAATTTTCATCGTAGAAAATAACAAATCGTCGCTCTTCGTTCCGTTAAAGTTCACGTCCGAAAAGTATATATACGACAGGCAATCTCTCGTATTGAGACCGTACGTAATCAACGTAGACGGAAGTTTTTTATCTTCGAAGTCAGTCTGCGCTATTACCGATTTGATATCGTAACCCGTCGAAGAAATTTTAGAGAATTTAACGTTATCTAAAATCACTCCGTCTCCGCCGTTCACGCCTACGTCTTCAACGTTTATTCCGACGTAGCCGTCGCCTATCTTAAAGTTTTGAAATCCGTTGGAGTTTGCCGAAGCAACCTGATTTGCCGTTACCCTGTAACGCTTTACGTTTTCGCCGTTCCAGTCGTAAGTTCCGCTATCGGACAAGGGCGCAACGAAAATTTCTATCGCGTTTTCTTCGCCCGTAGCCGCGCTGCGGTATACTTGCCTTATTCTGTACGAAGTTTCGCCCGTCAAATCGAGATTGCCTTTCGTCGCCTTTACCCACGCGCCGTTTTCGTACACGTCGGGGAATTTATACGCGGCGCTTGCGCTTTCAAACGTGAAAGACGTAGAATCCGCGCCCGCGTAATATCCGAACGTGTTCACGTAGCCGTAGTTATAATTCCACGCCGACGAATCGCCTAAATTTCTGCCCTGCATAACGCCGAAGTGAACGCTTTTCGAAGTAACGCCAAGAACGTCGTATTCAGCCATTAAATCTTCGTCGTCGGCAAATTTAACGGAAGTCTTCGTCGCAAAACAGTTGACGTTATTGCCTGCGGTTTCGTAACCGCCGAGTTTAACGGTAGTTCCGCCTGACGTCCTGTACTCTATTTTCGTATCGCTTTTTACTTGCCAGTTCCCGCCCGTGAGCGTGGTCATGGTTATATCGTCTTGTATTACCGTAACTTTTTTATTAGCCGCTTTCGCATCGTAAACGCTCGGCGCAATCGCCGCGGCAACCATACAAATCGCGCATACCGTCGCTAAAGATTTTTTCGTTTTTATCATCATTTTTCGCTCCTTAAAATTCTACGTCGGGGACGAGTTTGTCTATTAAAAATTTACCCAGTAGCACGAGAGGCGTTCCGACGATAGCCGCGCAC
>FR898482.1:1531-23138 GCA_000437515.1 Acidiphilium sp. CAG:727
CCAGCCTATGGCTGCGGCTTCGCTTAAATTGCCGTTCGAAACTCTGTTCGTGATAAGATACGCTATCGTGTAGCCTTCGCCCGAAGGTCCGCCGTTCGTAAGCAGTTGCGCGGGCAAAAAGTAAGAGAACGACACCGCTATACCCATCATAAACATAGTGGATATAGTGGGCATCGTAAGCGGAACGATTATCCTCGTAAATTCTTTGGTCATCGTTATTCCGTCTATCTTACCCGCTTCGATTACTTCGGGCGGAATTCTCGCCATAGACCCCGCTACCATGATTACGTTATAGCCGATACCCGACCACAGCGAAAACCAAAGTACCATCATAAAGCAGGTTTTCGGGTCGCCGAACCAGCCGTTTACGGGTATGACCTTGCCCAGCCCCATCGCTTTAAGAAGAGCGTTTACCGGTCCGTAGTTCGTACTGAACATGAACGAGAAAAGCATACACAGCGCGACGGGCATTATAATCGACGGAAGATAGAACACTACCTTGAAAAACTTTTCGCCCCATATCTTTTTATAAAAGTAATACGCGCAAAGCAGAGATATCGGCAGTATCACGAAAGTGTTCCATACGAATATGAGCAAGGAGTTTCTTATGCCGTATCTGTACTGCGGGTGAGCGTCCGCCGAAAAGAAGGACTTCAACACCCTTTCGAAATTTATCCAGCCCACGTTTACGTACTTGCCCTTGCTTATACTCCAGGTCTGAAACGCGAGTTTGATAGAATCGATATTGACGTAGAGAAAGAATACCAGCCAGTTTATAATCGGATAAGCCAAAAAGAGAATTATAAACAGCGTTCTCTGCGTTTTGCCGTTTCTGTATCGGGCTTTTTTACGGAAAACAGCGGTTTGCCCCGCTTCGGCTTCCGTACTCACGCCCGCATTGACGTTTTTATCTGTCATAATTTTATCCCTTTACGGGCACGGCGAAAATCGCGTCGCCCGCTTCGAGTTCGTAGGTAAATTTGCCGTTGTTAAGGTTTACCGTGGTCGCATTGCCGCGATAGTAGATAATCGCCTTATCGGCATTCTTAAAGGTAACCGTTATCTTGTTTTTACGATCGGTGTAACCGGGGTTTTCGTAGTTTAACATATAGAAACCGTCGTAACCCGATTCGTCTTCGAATACGCCTATCGCAAGGTCTCTTTCGCTCTCGATCGATTTGATACGGTCGTGTTTTTCGATAGCGTGTTTTACCGCTTTGAACGACGAACTTACCTTGCCTTCGGAAAGCGTGCCTACGTTGAGCATTATGCCCTGCCAGTCGTAAGACAACAAAACGTGGTCGAAATTCAACACTTCGTGATTGACGGTTTTACTGTCCTGATAGAGTTGCGTAACCGTTCCGTCGCCGCGTATCATCGCGTGAGTAAGATCGGTTTCCGCACCGAGTTCGTAAGGCCACCAATAGGTGAAATGATTGATTCCGTCCGCGCCGAACATGAGCGCGGCGTTTACCATAAATCTTAAATCGTAAATACTCGGCTGACGAATAGCGTTAGTAACGCCCGTCGTACCGATAAACGCGTAGAACGGTATATCGTAAAGTTTGGCGTTTTCGGCGTAGAGTTCGTAGTTACTCAAAAGCCCCGTATACAAAACCGGGCGCGACGCGCTGCCTTTAAGCGGATAATAGTCAACCGAAAGCAGATCGGGCGAAACCCTGTCTATAAAGTTCTGAAAATAATATTCGTAGCCCGAAGACGTACCTAAACTACCCGACGAAGAATACGACGGGAAAAGGTTTACGAAATAATTCTTACCCGGGAAGGCTTCGGTGTACACTTTTTTGAGCGCGCCGATGCTGTCGAATTGCTCTACGTTGGGTTCGTCGAAAGCGTGATGACCCAAAAACGCGGGGTGATTATTGTACGAAGCGGTTTTACGCTGTAAATCTTCAGCCGTGGTGTTCGCGTCGTAAATTTCGGGGCGAACGTCGTAATCCATCACGAGCAGTTTTATTCCCGCCGCCTCGGCGTAATCGAGAGCGTTATAAAACTCTTCGGGATAATTCGTCTTTTCTTCGTATACGCATATGCCCACGTTTATGCCGCAGTCCGCCATTTCCCGGTAGCGTTCGAGCGTCTGAAAATCGTAAGTTTCGTCGTACTCCGAAGTGATATGCTTTGGCGGCGGAGGATTCCAACCGCCTATCCACATTACTTTTTCGGTTTCGTACGCCGAATAATCGGGCATACCCGTAGGAATTTTCTTTCCGCTGTTCTGCGTTCCGCCGTTAGAAGCGCAACCTGTAAGCGCGGTTATGCACGCCGCCATAGCGACCGCGAAAATTCTTTTCTTCATAAAATTTCCTCCCTTAAATCTGCGTATTCCAGTACGACCAGTCTTTAACGACGTTATTATAATCGTACTCGATTATCTGCGCCGCCGTCTTACCTTGCGTTGCCATTTGGGTAACCTGTGTATATTGCCAGAAATTCGCGATGCCCGCCGCCATCAGCGCGGAACTGCTTTCGCGATAAAATACGTTGTTGTTCATACGAAGCGACAAAACGCTCTTAGAAAACTCGGAAAGTTGCGACGTATCAGCTTTCGTGTAATCTACTTTGAAAGTACTCGTGGTGTTGGTCTTTTCGAAGAAATCGAGAAGTCCTTTTTCGCTGAAAATGAACGAAACGAATTTCTTCGCCGCGCTCTTGTTTTCGGCGGCTTTGGGTATAACGAGCCATTCGTCGACGTGTCCGTAAATGTTCTTTTCGTTCGTACCGCCCTCTATGGTCGGGGGAGCGATCAACGCCATTTCGAAGCCTTCGGGAACGACTTCCTGTATGCCCGTTTCGAGCCAGGACGCGCTGGGCGTCATCAACGCCTTGCCGTTTGCAAAATCCATCTGCGAATCGGTAAGATTCGCGCCGAGAGAACTTCCGCTGTTTTTAGGCGCGTCCTTACCGCCGATAAGCGACAAAAGCGCGTCTACGGCTTTTTCTCTCGCGGTGGTTTTATATACGGACGGGCTTGCCATTTTCTTGAAAGTTCTGATTTCTTCGATTCCGCCGTAATTAGCCCACCAGGTATTCATGCTGTAATTCCAGTAATAAGCCGCGTTTACGCCCGACCAGGTGAACGGATAAATATCGTCGCCCGTATCCGAGTTCGTATTCTCGGGCAATTTCGAGATTTTATCGATGATATCGAGCATATCGTCCATAGTTTCGGGGATTTTCCAATTATGTTCATCGAAAAAGCCCTTGTTGACGACTATACCCGTCATATATTCGGAAAACGGAACGGAATAATATTCGCCGTTATATTTGATATTGTCTTTGATTTCGTCGTTAAGTGCGCTTTCGAGCGTCATGCCGTTACCGAAAGACGAAGAATACACGCCACCGAGCGGTTCGAGCCAGTCTTTGGAAGCGTATTTTCTCCAACTCATGGGCGCGACCATGATATCGGGCACTTGCCCCGTACTTAAAAGGTTTTCAATCGACGAGCCGTAAGCGGGGTCTCCTTCGAGTTCGAGCGTGATTTTTGCGTCGGGATGAGCCTCGTTATAGAGTTTTTCCCACGATTTCCAGTGAATGTCAAGGAATTCGCCCTCGAAATACCCTATCGTGATCGTCGATTCGCCGCCCGACGACCCCTTACCTTTGCAAGCCGTAAGACACGTGGTTGCGACGACGCACGCAAGCGCGGCTGCCGTCAACTTTTTGAGTTTAAGAAGTTTTTTCATTTTTGCCTCCTTATAATTTTCTCATTTTTACAGTTTTTATCGCTGATTTTGAAAATTAACTTTGTTAGTTTATTACGTAAAAATAAATCGACTTTATTTTCTAACATAGTTATTATATCACCGTTTCCCGAATTTGTCAATACCATTTTCAAAAATTTCACAATAGAATTTTTCAGATGAAAATACCGACGATTACACACCGTCGGCAGATATTTTATACTAAACGTAATTTTCAAACGTTTTTATACCCGTCGCCACCGCGCCGTTGTATATCGCGTTTGCGTCGGTAATAAAGCCGACGTCGATTTTCGAGTAAGTCGGGCTTTTAAGAAACATTTCGTCGAGTTTTGCCTTTATAAGAGCGCCGAGACGAACTATTTCGCCGTCGAAAATTATATTGGAAACGTCGAGAAGTTCTGTTAAACTCCAAAGCACTCTGCCGAGCACCGCCACGGACTCGTCGAGCGTTTTTATCGCAAGTTCTTTGCCGCTTAAACAATCGGCTATAAACCGCTCTTTCGCATCGGGGTAATTAAGTTCTTTTTCGCCCGCCGCTTTTATATATCTGTCGGATATCGCTTTCAGCGACAATTCGGTAGAAAAAATCTTACTCTTCTCGTCGGGGAAGAAGTCCGTTGCGTCGATGGGGTTCATTCCGAAAAAGCCGAACTCGCCCGCCATGCCGTGTTCGCCGCTGAAAACTTTCCTGTTGAATACGAATCCTCCGCCGACGCCTTCGTCAATATATAAAAAGATAAAATCGTCGGGCGTAGAAGTCTTTTCGAGCGCGGACTGCATTGCCGCAGGCATGTCGTTTTGCATGACGACGGGTACTGAAAGCCTGCTTTCGAGATACGCCGCGAAGCGTTCGCCGTAAAACTCTCTGAACTTTTCCGCGAACACGAATTCGTCTTTTTTGCTGTTGTATTTACCCGCAAACACGAACACGACGTGATTCAATTTTTTTCTGAACTTTTTAAGGTCGTTTATCGCAGAATCTATCACGTCGCGTTTTACGACGTAACCCGTTTCGTATTCCTTTTTATATATACGCTCGCCGACGTAGTCGTTTACGGTTACGGTTAAAACGTCGCTGTGCGCCAATACGACCGCGAAATAACCGTATGCGGGATTAGGCGTAATCATTTCGGCGCGCCGCCCCGCCGTCGTGGACGGTAATTGAGTTCTTAAAACCATGCCCGATTCGGTCATTGCGGATACTATCTTAAAAACCGCGGCGTTAGAAAGCCCCGTAATCTCTTCGAGTTCGGCGAAAGTTTTACCGCCGTTTCTTATCGTTCTCATAACCGCTTTTATATTCGACGCGCGGATATATTCTTGTCTTCTCCCGATCTGAACCATAAACTCCCCGATAATTTTGTATTAAGTAAATTTTAACTTAATCGCCCCCAAAAGTCAAGGATATTAATACCTTTCAGCAGGGACAATATTTGTTTCGGTAACGGTATCACTCGACGGGAATGAACGTTTTTCGGACTGTCGATAATGCGGATATGATTTTTACCGTCGTTTCCGTCGTAGCAGGTTTTTGAAACAAAAAGTAACCCTTTGCCGAAATCAATATCGTCCCACGTTAAAGCAAGCAGTTCGCCGATGCGTAAACCCGTGTAAAAGCATAATACAACACCGAATAACTTATCCTTGCCACTATTTAATACATAATTTTCAATTTTCTTTTGTTCTTGACAGGAAAAGCACTCGATTTGCTTTTCCTTTGTCTTGGGGCGTTTTATTTTGTTCGCAACATATTCGTTTGCGATACCGACTAAATGCGCCGTTTTCAATGAGTTTTGAATAACGGATATAACCATATTCACAAAGTTTGCCGACAACTCCTTGCCGGTTTTCAGGTTGCCTGTATTTAATTCATGATTTCCGTGACCTTATGGATAATTTCTTCTCTGGACTCATCCATGTCCTTTTTATCTACTTCGTCGAGTTTAACGTAGAGCGGAATATTGACGGCGTAACTTCCGTCCTTTTTTCTCAGTCCTATGTATGCGACCTTTTGGTATTGTTCGTTCATTTTATCGTCTCCCGTTTGTTTTCTTAGGTTTAGTGTAATTTTTAACCGTTGCAAGTTTTGCAACAATTAAAAATTTATATTACAAAAAGTGTAAGCCTCTTACGGGACACCTTTTGTCCCAATTAAAAATCTTTTTGTAGTCGTATCTTAGCAGTCAAACAGGAAGGAATTTTTCCTGTTTGAAAATTTTCTTGATGAAATTTTAAGGCTGCAATACGACAACTTTTGTCGTGATTAAAACTTTTCAATAACTTTTGTATTTATTCTAAAAGTCAAACTCGCAAAATCTTTGCGACATCGAATAAGTTTTTACGATAAAATTTTACACCGCGATTTTACCGATTACCAGAACATCGGTGTGACGGAAATGTTCCAATTTGTGATGCCTTAGTAACCTCGAGTAACCGCCACGTAACCTCGATGTGATGTTTTTTGTTGTGCAGAAACAGCATACACGAAAGAAAAATTAAATGTACCAGACTTTACCAAGCACTTCGGGATATAACCGTGAATTTTTTGGCATATACAGCAAACAACCCATACAAATCGAACAACAACCACGACAAAAAAGCCGCTCGGTTTCGACAAGAAAAACCAAACGGCTGAATGAAATACTATTCGACATTATACTTAATAATTTCGGGCTATTTACCAAAAATATTAAGTGAGTAAGCGTATTACGACTTGCATTTTCAAAAATAATATGCTATAATACGCTTAATAAAAATGGTAGACATACCAAATAAACTAAATTGAGGTGTCTGAAATGGAGATAAAAAGAGATAAATACCTGGAAATGCTTCAAATAAGACGTCATAACGGGTTTGTAAAAGTTATCACCGGCATCAGAAGGTGTGGCAAATCTTATCTTATGAATGATATCTTTTATGAAAAATTGAAAGAAGACGGCGTAAACGAAAACCATATCATTAAGTTTGCTTTTGATTCGGCGGAAGATTTATTGCTTATCGGAGAAGATTTACAGGAACTTGTTGCCAATAAAAAGAAAGTAGATCCGAAGAAATTTATGGCATACGTTTCGCAAAGAATGACCGACAGCGATATGTACTACCTTCTCCTCGACGAGGTGCAAAATCTTGATTGTTTCGAGGCTGTTTTGAACGGATATTTACGCAAAAAAAATATGGACGTGTATGTAACCGGCAGTAACTCAAAATTTTTGTCAAGCGATGTATTGACCGAGTTTGCCGGCAGAGGTGACGAAATACATGTTTTACCGTTGTCTTTTTCGGAGTTTTATGCAAATTACGAAGACGGACTCGACTATGCTTTCGACGATTATATGGTTTACGGCGGCTTGCCTGCGGTTGCTTTAATGAAAACTCCGGAACAGAAATCGAGTTATCTTAAAACGCAACTAGAGAACGTTTATCTTAAAGATATAGTCGAACGGCATAACCTCAACTCGGATGAAAATCTCGGCGAGCTTCTCGATATCATTGCGTCGGGGATTTCTTCTTTGACCAATCCGACGAAACTTGCAAACACTTTCAAAAGCGTTAAAAATTCGTCGCTAAGCGCACTTACTATCGATCACTATATTACCTATATGCAACAGGCGTTTATGCTGTCCAAAGTAAACAGATACGATGTAAAGGGCAAAAAATATATCAGTACGCCATATAAAATATATTTCGAGGACGTCGGCTTGCGCAATGCAAGACTTGATTTCAGACAGATAGAAGAAACGCATCTGATGGAAAACATAATTTACAACGAACTTCGTTATCGCGGATATAACGTTGACGTCGGCGTTGTAGATACTCGAGAAAACATTGACGGTTCGTCCGAAAGGCGGCAACTTGAAATTGACTTTGTTGCAAATCAAGGCAATAAACGTTATTATATTCAATCGGCTTACGATATCCCGAATGAAGATAAAATGAAACAAGAAACCAAATCGTTTGATAAAACCAACGATTCATTCAAAAAAATAATCGTTGTCGGCAAAAGCATGAAACCGCGTCGCAACGAAAAAGGTTATTTGATTATCGGAGTAAAAGAGTTTTTGTTAGACCCGAATAGTCTGGAACTATAACTTTTCGATTTTATTTTTCGGTATTATGGTATCGGAAAAAGTCGGCTCCGTCAAGGGTATAAAATATCGCTGAAAACTATAAGTTAACCGCCTTATACGGCAATATTTTCTACTTATTCCTTGACCGTTCCGCCATTTCCCGATAGGTTGTTTGCCGAAAAAATAAATCTTCTCGGAGGTAAAGACATCGAAAAACTGACTATAGACGATACGAAAGAGGCTGTAAAAAGTGCAAAAGGTGTGCGAACGCAAACATCCCCACTCCACCACAGATGAAAAAAACGAACTCTGATATAAAAACGGAGTTCGCTTTTTTCTTTTCAAGAGACTTTTTCTGCGTAAAATACCGATATAACACCATATTAAGACCGTAATTACCGGGCGTTTAACCGCTCGGCTTTTTCTATACTCAAAAACAGGTGCCTGCTATGCCGGACAAGAATAATACGAACTTTTTGCAGTCTGTTATGCGAAAAGCGGGGATTTTTTACGGAATTCCCGCTTTTTTGTTCTTTTTTGCGCAAACTGTAATTAAAAATTATTTATTTGCGTTTGTTGCTTTTGCAATAGATAAATTTTATCGATATATGTTATAATAAGCACGCAAACTAAAGAATAGCCGACCGTGCAGGTCGGACGGAGGTTATATATTATGGACGCTTGGAAAAATTTCGTCGGCGGCGATTACGAAAAACGTATCGACGTACGCAATTTCATACAGAAAAACTATACTCCTTACGAAGGTGACGATTCCTTCCTCGCGAAGCCCACGGCGCGCACCGACGCCCTTATGGCGAAGGTAAACGATTTACTTAAAGCCGAACGCGACAAAGGCGGCGTATTAGACGTAGACACCGAGAGAGTTTCGGGTATTACCGAATACCCAGCGGGATATATCGACAAAGACAACGAACTTATCGTCGGACTTCAAACCGACGCTCCGTTGAAGCGCGGTATAAACCCGTACGGCGGTATGCGCATGGCGCGCAGCGCGTGCGAACAATACGGTTACAAGGTTTCGGACAAAATCGAAGAAGAATTCAAATACAAGACGACGCATAACGACGGAGTCTTCTCGGTGTACACCGAAGAAATGAGAGCGGCAAGGCACGTAGGTCTTCTTACCGGTCTTCCCGACGCGTACGGCAGAGGCCGGATCATCGGCGACTACCGCAGAATCGCGCTTTACGGCGTAGATTATCTTATCGCGCAGAAAGAAGCCTCAAAAAAGGCTTACGGACTTCGTGATATGAGCGAAGACAACATCCGCACTTTACAGGAACTCGCCTATCAGATAAAAGCCCTGGAAGACCTTAAAGCGATGGCGGGAATTTACGGTTACGATATATCTAAACCCGCGACCGACGCCCGCGAGGCAATTCAGTGGACGTACTTCGGCTATCTTGCCGCAATTAAGGAACAAAACGGCGCGGCGATGAGCCTCGGCAGAGTTTCTACTTTCCTCGATATTTACATCGAAAGGGATATAAAAGCGGGTATCCTGACCGAAGAAACGGCGCAGGAACTTATCGACGATTTCGTCATAAAACTCCGCATTACCCGTCAACTTCGCACGCCGGAATACAACGATTTGTTCGGCGGCGACCCGACCTGGACCACCGAATCGGTAGGCGGCATGGGCGAAGACGGAAGAACGCTCGTAACGAAAACTTCGTTCCGTATGCTCAACACTCTTTACACGTTAGGCTCCGCGCCCGAACCGAATCTGACGATTTTGTGGTCAACCGGACTCCCCGAAGGATTCAAGAAATTCTGCGCGAAAGTGTCGGTAGACACGGATTCCGTTCAGTACGAAAACGACGACGTAATGCGCCCCGTATACGGCGACGATTACGCTATCGCATGCTGCGTTTCGGCGATGAAAATCGGCAAACAAATGCAATTCTTCGGCGCGAGATGCAACCTGGCAAAACTGCTTCTCTTTACGCTTAACGGCGGCAAAGACGAAAGATACGGCATACAGGTAGCCCCCGAGGGCAAGAAATTCGAAGGCAAACTCGACTACGACGAAGTAGTAACGGCTTTCAAAAAATACAGAAAATGGCTGTGCAGATTATACGTGAACACGCTTAACGTTATCCACTATATGCACGACAGATATTGCTACGAAAAAGTCCAGATGGCTCTTCACGACGACGAAGTAGAACGCTTCCTCGCATGCGGCGTTGCCGGTCTTTCGGTTATAACCGATTCGCTTTCGGCTATCAAGTACGCAAACGTTACGCCCGTTTACGGCGAAAACGGACTTATAACCGATTTCAATATCGAAGGCGACTTCCCCAAATACGGCAACGACGACGACAGAGTAGACAAAATAGCCGTAGAAGTGCTTAAAGGCTTTGAAGAAGAACTTAAAAATACCCCTGCTTACCGCAACGCGAAGCACACGCTTTCCGCCCTTACGATTACGTCTAACGTCGTATACGGCAAAAAAACCGGTTCCACGCCCGACGGAAGAAAAGCGGGAGAGCCTTTCGCGCCGGGGGCAAACCCGATGCACCACCGCGACGCAAGCGGCGCGCTGGCTTCGCTTAACTCGGTTGCCAAAATTCCTTACGAATACTGCCGCGACGGCATTTCGAATACATTCTCGATAACTCCGTCCGCGCTCGGCGAAAACAAAGAACAACGCGTAGACAACCTCGTAGACATGCTTGACGGTTACTTCGCCCAGGGCGCGCATCACCTTAACGTAAACGTTATCGACCGCGAAAAACTCGTACAGGCTATGGAACACCCCGAACTCTACCCCAACATCACGATAAGAGTTTCGGGCTACGCCGTAAACTTCCATAAACTCAGCAAGGCGCACCAACTCGAAGTGTTGAAACGTACTTACCATGACAGAGTCTGACGGAAAAGTTAAAGGCTACGTCGATTCGATATACTGCGGTTCGGGCGTTGACGGCGACGGATTACGCGTAGTGGTATTCTTCTGCGGTTGCAATTTACGTTGCGGATTTTGCCACAACCCCGAAACGTTGTTCAAAAAAGGCAGAGAAGTCACCGTAGACGAAGTAGTTCAAAGATGTTTAAGATACCGCGGTTACATTCGGCGCGGCGGCGTTACTCTTTCGGGCGGAGAGCCGTTTTTACAAAAGGCGTTTTGTCTTGCTTTGATTTCGGAGTTGAAAAAAGAAAACGTAAACGTAGCGATAGAAACCAACGGCAAAATTACCGACGAAGATCTGATCAAAGCGGCAGATTCGTTTATAGTGGACGTTAAAAATCAGGAAACGGACGATCTGTCGGCTTACGAAGAATTCTTATCCGTCTGCGAACGCGAAAACAAGTCGGTAACGCTCACGAACGTGCTTATACCCGAAGTGAACGGCGGAAAAACGACCGAATTAAAAACTCTTAAAGACTCTCACGGGTGCGTAAAGAGAATAAAGTTTTTGCCGTTTCATAAAATGTGCGAAGAAAAATACGACGCGATAGGTCAACCGTTTTTATATAAAAAATACCGGGAAGCCGAAAACGAAGATCTGGACAAGGCTTACGACAGCGTAAAATAATTTCATAAAGTTTAAGGCGACTCGCGGAAAATTCCGCAAGTCGCCTTTAATATTAAGAAATAATACGATTAAGTTTTATCGGACGTCTGAATTTTTTGCAATTCTCTCTTTACGATGTCGTATATAGATTTATCGTACGAATTACTTTGTTTTGAATCGATTTCGTAAATCATCGCTTTGCTTTTACCGTCCGACTTGCCTTTTAACTCTGCCTTTACCCACAGACCGAGCCAACAGGATTTGTTAAACGTAAGTTTCATTTCGAGAACGTACGAAGTAACCTCGAACTTCTCTTGTTCGTTTCCGAGAGATATAAGCCCGTCTTCGTTGACGACGCCCTTACCGTATAAAACGTAAACGCCGCTACCCGATACGGTCGCCGAACATTCGAAATCAACGTCCGCTTCGCTTAACTCGTCGGTAATATCGAAAGCCGTAAGCGAAGTTTTAAGCCACGTTTCGGAAACGACGAAAGAGTCGTACATAATCTCGTCTTTCATATCGTAATCGGTCCGCGAATTAGTAGTGACGCTCCATGGCCGATTCGAATCGGGACGATTTGCGCGCACGACGTTATAAGTATCGCCGGCTTTTTCTGCGCATTTCAAAAACGTATAATCGCCTTTTTCCGATTGAGCAGATGCGAAAATGCCTTTTTCGACGTCGAAAGTCGTGTAATCGACCGCATAAGAAAACGCATCCTCTAATTCGTTTTTATAAGAAATCTGCTCTGTCTTCGTAAATTTTTCGGCGTTTTTGGTTCCTTGAAGCGCCGTGTTACAAACTGCAAACGCCGTTTCGTTGTCTACAGGTTTAGTCTTCGTGTCGGCTTTGTTTTTACATGCGAACGAAGCGAAAGCCGTGGTTGCGATTAAAAGAATCGCGGGGATAATTTTACGGTTTTTTTTCATAAGGTTTCTCCTTTAAGAAAATTTTTCGTCGTCAGACGAAAAAGGGGTACCCCTTTTTTTGTTTGTTCTGTATGCCGGACAAGAATAAATCATTCCCCGTAGGTTATGGTCGCGGACGTAATATAGCCGTTGCCGCTGCCTATTTTTACCTTGGCAAAATCTGCTTCGCTTCCGCCGTAATTTACGGTTTTTATACCCGTACAACCTCTGAAAGCGTAATCGCCGATCTTTTCAAGACCTTTTCCGAGCGTTATTTTCGTTATTCCGTTGCAGCCCGAAAACGCCTGTTCCCTTATTCTTAAAAGCGAATCGGGAAGCGATATTTCGGTTAAATCGGTTCTGTTGAAGAATGCCGAAACGGCTATCGACGTTACGGCGTAATCCCTCGTACCGTAAGTAACCGATTCGGGAACGACGAGCGTTCTGTCTTGCAACCTGTCGAAAAGCAGACCGCTTTTATACGTTTTGGTTACGTCTGTGACCTCTATTCCGTCGTAACGCGAACGTCTGTAAGTAATATCGCCGTACTTACGCGATACCCCCGCAAGCCATATATCGTCGTTTACGTATTCGGCAGTCGCTCTGGCGGGCAAGGTATACAAAAAGTTGACCGCGCCGCTATCGGTACCCGCGGTATCGGGCGTATGATATTTATGATGAGTTAAAAACGTTTCGTCCGTATTAAGAAAGTAGGTATAATCGGCGTAGTCGGACGAATTGCCGTCGTCCCACGTCGGGTCTACCCAATACCAGTTACCGTCTAATTTAACGAGATTCCACGCATGCCCGCCGGAATCTCTGCCGTAGTTATCCAGCCCCTGTCCCGTTACGAAATAATTGTCTATCCCTAAAAGATTAAGCGCGAGTTGGTACGTTCTCGCGTAGCCCTCGCACACGACGCCCTTCTTTTCGGCGACGCCGATAACGTTATGCGCCCACGCTTCGGCAGACGGTTGACCGCTCTGATTATACGCATAGTCTACGTCCGAAATTATAAGATCGTGCAGACACATAATCTGCTCGTAAGTCGTAGTCTGTTTACGCGCTTCGTAAAGATATTTCGACATCGTTTTACGGATACGATTGAGTTTAACCTCTCTGTCGCTCGCTTTCGCGTACGCCGCGTCCGTAACGATATAGAGCGAAGTCTCGGAATAATAAACGGACGTGTCGAACCAATATGCAAGCGGATTATCGTCGCGGAAAGTTTTCCACACGGCGATCGCTTCGTCGGTTGTAAGCCCCGAATAGTTTACTTCCGCAAGCACGTATGCGTATTTATTGTTATAAACCTTCCGATAGTCTGCGTCTTTATAAGTGTCGTACGTCTTATAAACCCTTTCGAGCGAATTGTACAACGCGATTTTTTCAGTCGAATTATCCGCCGTCGCAAAATAAGTATAGCCGTGCGACGAATTGCCGTCCGACAAATCGACCAACGGTATATACGACGGTAATTCTTCGTCTACGTAATCGTCGGAAGGTTGCTCTTCGGGATAGTTTTTCGTCGGGTCGTCTACGACTTTATCGATAATATCGGATATGATACTGCACGACGACAAGCATAAAAGCGCGACTACCGTCAACATTAAAATAAAATTGCGTAATAATTTTTTCATATCAAATCTCGATTTTTTTGTTTATATACAGCGTCGGCGAAACGCCGTTCGAAAAGACGAACGTTACAGGGCTTCGTAAGGATCGACGACTACGGACGTGTCGAAATACTTCCACGGGAGGACGTCTTTCGGCGGCTCTATCTTAAAACACAGTCTGTTTTTGGTCACGGGGTGAGTAAACGAAAGAGTCGTAGCCCAAAGCGCGAGCCTGCCCTTTTTAGCCTTTTCGCCGCCGTAACGCATATCGCCGTAAACGGGAGCGCCGATATTAGCCATCTGCACTCTTATCTGATGACTTCTGCCAGTATGCAGAGTTACCGAAACGAACGAAAGTCCGTTCTTTTCTTCCTTTACGTCGTACTCGAGTTCGGCGAATTTCGCGCCTTCTACCGACTGCCCGCAAACGTAAATCATATTGTTTATCGGGTTTTTCTTTAAGTAGTTGGTAAGGGTCGCGCGTTTTTCTTTGGGGCTTCCGACGAGTACGGCGGAATATTTCTTTTCGAAATCGCCCGTCTTCATCTGTTCGGAAAGCCTTGCCGCCGCCTTACTGCTTTTTGCAAAAACCATAACTCCGCCCGTCGGTCTGTCCAGTCTATGCACGAGTCCGACGTAAACGTTACCCTGCTTGTTTTCGCGTTCTTTGATATGCTCCTTTATCACGGTGAGCATATCTTTGTCTTTGCTCTCGTCTTCGCACGAAGGCACGCCCTGCGGCTTCATTACCACTATTACGTGATTATCCTCGTGTAAAATCACGAGATCTTCTTTTTCGAATTGTTTTTCACTCATTTATAAACATGCCTCCCGCTCCGCACGGTAGATTTATCCCTTCTTCGGTCTTTACGCCGACTTCGTACGCTTCAACTCTGCCCTTGCCGACTTTCCGTTTAACAGTCAACGTAAGAATGTTTTCGAGTACCGTCGGTTGAAGCCCCGTAGTATAACTGTTGATAAGCACGAAAAGCGGATTATCCGACAAAACTTCGGTACAAAGTTCTACGAAAGGATATATTTCGCTTTCGATTTTCCACATTTCGCCGTTCGGACCCCTGCCGTAACTCGGCGGGTCCATTATAATCGCGTCGTATTTATGCCCGCGTTTGATTTCGCGTTTTACGAATTTAACGCAGTCGTCTATTATATATCTGACGGGTTTGTCTTTAAGCCCCGAAAGCCGGACGTTTTCACCCGCCCTTTCGACCATGCCTTTGCTTGCGTCTACGTGGCAGACGCTCGCCCCCGCAGACAGGCACGCAACGGTCGCTCCGCCGGTATACGCGAATAAGTTCAATACGCTTATCGGTCTGCCGGCGTTTTTAATAAGTCCTCGCATTATATCCCAGTTGACGGCCTGTTCGGGGAAAAGCCCGGTATGCTTGAAGCCCATGGGCTTAATCATGAATTTCAGGTCGTCGTACGATATAACCCATTCTTCGGGGAATTTTTTGAGATATTCCCAACGCCCGCCGCCGCTTTCGCTACGGATATATTTAGCGTTGAGATCTTTATAATGCTCCATATCCGTCCTTGCGCCCCATATAACCTGCGGGTCGGGACGAAGAAGAACGACGTCTTTCCAACGCTCCAACTTATATCCGTCGCCGGTTGCGAGAACGACGTAATCTTTCCATTTATCGGCTACTTTCATACTTTTTTGACTACGAGCGTAACTTTATCGCCGTTGATGTCGAAGTCTTTTTTATACCCGTCGAAAATCTCGTTTACGAGTTTTTCGGCGAGAACGTCGCCCGCTATATCTTTGCCGAGCGATCTGAACGCTTTTTCGCTTACGCCCTCGGCGGTATAACCCAAAACTATGCGGTCGGTTACGTTGAATCCCGCTTCTTTACGCATGTTCTGTACCCTCGAAACGATCTCTCTTACCGTGCCTTCCATCAGGAGTTCTTCGCTGACGTGGGCGTCGAGTACGACCGTCAAACCGTCGGTGCTTTCAGAAACGTAGCCTTCGGCGGGTTCGCTCGAAATAAGCAAATCGTCGAGCGAGAGCGAAACGGGCTTGCCGTTTACTTCGAAGTCGTAATTTTTGCCGCTTCTTACGGTGTCTACCACCGCTTTCGCGTCGCACGTGTCGAGGAATTGCCTTATTCCTCCGAGCAACGCTCCGTATTTAGGTCCGAGCGTTTTAAGTTGCGGCTTTAACTTATAATTTACGAACTGCGACGCGTCGCGTAAAAGTTCGAAACTCTTGATGTTGAGTTCGTCGCGCGCTATGCCGTAGAGTTCGGGCGAAAGGTCTATCTTTCTGTCCGAAGCGATATAGAGTTTGCCTAGCGGTTGACGATTCTTTATGTTACTGCCGTTTCTCGCCGCTCTGCCAAGCGTTACGATTTCGAGAACGGTCTCCATACCTTCTTCGAGTTTCTTGTCGATAAGGCTTTCATCCGCCGTCGGGAAATCGCAGAGATGTACCGATTCGGGCGCGTCCTTAAAGAAAGGAACGACGAGATTGAGATACATACTTTCCGTCATGAACGGAACGAACGGAGCGCAGATTTTAGCCAATGTTACGAGCACCGTGTAAAGCGTTGTATAAGCCGCCGCCTTGTCATCGGTCATCTCGCTGCCCCAATATCTCTCTCTGCCGCGGCGAACGTACCAGTTGGAAAGTTCGTCCGTGAAGTCCTGAATGGTCCTTGCCGTTTCGAAAATCTTATAATTTTCCAAACCTTCGTCGACCGTTTTTACGAGGGTGTTGAGTTTGGACAAAACCCATTTATCCATAAGACTCAACTTGCATTTTTTAAGGTCGTATTCCGACGGGTTATATTTATCGATGTCGGCGTATAAGACGAAAAACGCGTAGGTATTCCAGAGCGTACCCATAAATTTGCGCTGACCTTCGGAAACCGCTTCTTCGTAGAATCTCGTCGGAAGATACGGCGCGCTGCCCGTATAGAAATACCACCTTACGGCGTCCGCGCCCTGCTTGTCGAGTACCGTCCACGGGTCTACGACGTTGCCGATATGCTTGCTCATCTTAATACCGTTCTTATCGTTGACGTGCCCTAAAACTATACAATTTTTGAAGGACGCTTTATCGAAGAGAATAGTCGAAATCGTGAGAAGCGTATAGAACCAGCCTCTCGTCTGATCGACCGCTTCGGAAATGAAGTCGGCGGGGAAATGCTTTTCGAAAAGGTCTTTGTTTTCGAACGGATAATGGTACTGCGCGAAAGGCATAGAGCCCGAATCGAACCAGCAGTCGATAACTTCTTTTACTCTCGTCATCCTGCCGCCGCACTTACCGCACTTGCAATGAAGCGCGTCTATATACGGACGGTGAAGTTCGATATCGCCCTCGACTCCGCAAGCCTCTTTGAGTTCTTCTTTGGAACCCATAACCCGCTTTTCGCCGCAGTCTTCGCATACCCATATCGGCAGCGGAGTACCCCAGTATCTCTCGCGGGATAAGCCCCAATCGATTACGTTTTCAAGGAAGTTGCCCATTCTGCCCGTGCCTATCGTTTCGGGCATCCAGTTTACCGACTTGTTGGCAGCGATAAGCCTGTCTTTTACGGCGGTGGTCTTTATAAACCAGGAACTTCTCGCGTAGTACAAAAGCGGAGTGTTGCAACGCCAGCAGAAGGGATAACTATGCTCAAAGAGTTGGTCTTTGAAGAGTTTTCCGCTTATTTTAAGGTCTTTTATGATTTCCTTATCGGCGTCTTTTACGAACTGACCCGCGTAAGGAGTAACGGCTTCGACGAATCTGCCGCGATCGTTTACCATCTGTACGAACGGAAGATTATACTTTCTGCCGACGTTGGCGTCGTCTTCGCCGAACGCGGGCGCGATATGAACTATGCCTGTTCCGTCGGTAAGCGTAACGTAATCGTCGTTGGTTACGTAAAACGCCTTTTCTTTGAACGACCCAAGCGCATACGGGAACATGGGTTCGTACTCGACGTATTCGTAGTCTTTACCTTTCTTTTTGCTTACGAGTTCGTATTCTTCGAAAAGAGTCGGCACTAACGCTTCGGCTAAAATATAGTTTTCGCCGTTTGCCGAAATTTCTACGTAGTCGGAGTTCGCGTTCATACAGAGCGCGACGTTGGACGGAAGCGTCCAAGGCGTAGTTGTCCACACCAGAAAATAAGTGTTTTCTCTGCCCTTTACTTTGAATTTTACGTAAACGGACTTTTCTTTTACGTCTTTATACCCCTGCGCGACCTCGTGCGAAGAAAGCGCCGTTCCGCAACGCGGGCAGTAGGGTACGATTTTGTAACCTTTGTATAAAAGTCCTTTTTCGTTTATGGTTTTAAGCGCCCACCACACCGATTCGATATAATCGTCGTGATAAGTAACGTACGGGTGATCCATGTCTACCCAGTAACCGAGGCGGTCGCTCATGTTTTTCCACTCGTTGGTGTACTTCCAGACCGACTGCTTACATTCTTTTATAAACGGCTCTATGCCGTATTTTTCTATATCCTGCTTACCGTCGAGTCCGAGTTTTTTCTCGATTTCGAGTTCGACGGGAAGTCCGTGCGTATCCCAGCCCGCTTTACGAAGAACGTGATAGCCCTTCATCGTGCGGTATCTCGGCACGATGTCTTTCATTACGCGCGTTAAAACGTGCCCGATGTGCGGTTTTCCGTTAGCCGTCGGCGGACCGTCGTAAAACGTAAACTCCCTGTTGCCTTCGTTCTTTTTAACGCTCTTTTCGAACACGTCGTTTTGCTTCCAGAACTCGATTATCTCTTTCTCTCTCGAAACGAAATCGAGCGAAGCGTCTACTTTCTTATACATATTGCCTCCCGTTTTGCAATCGTTCGGACTTATATTTTGCCTGCACGATTGCCCGATATATGAAAATTCCCCTGCGTCTGAACGCCCGCCCGGCATGACCGG
This sequence comes from Acidiphilium sp. CAG:727, assembly GCA_000437515.1. Taxonomy (GTDB): domain Bacteria; phylum Bacillota; class Clostridia; order Christensenellales; family Borkfalkiaceae; genus UBA10281. The sequence goes on from FR898482.1 coordinate 20,292, forward strand.
ACGACCGAGAAGACGGGGGAACCGCGGTACCACTTCTCTTCCGCGTTTAATCGTTTAAGCGCGGCTCTTTTATCCTTTTTACGTAAAGGTGAACGTCGTCGCATACTGTGATTTTCCGCGACGCGGCTCGGAAAGGATACGGCATATAAGCGTTGCGATCGGCTCTCACCTGCCCGACTCTCTGTTACGCCCGTGTTTATATCCGCGTGTTTTCGTCTTTGCCTTTTCTATATATTAGCAAAATTTTTGATTTAAGTAAAGCGTTTTGACAAAATCGGCGTGAAATAACTTGCAAAATTTATAAAAATGCGTTACAATGTTCTCACTGCGCTAGGTGGGGAGCCGGCGGTGCCCTGTACTTGCAATCCGCCGTAGCAAGGCTGAAGGTTCTCCGAGGCTCGCCGTATGGTTGGCTGCGCGCGGTAAGGCGTGATGATATCAAGGTCTTATGCAACGTGAACCCGCGAACCGTGTCAGGATAGGGATATAGCAGCACTAAACGGTTATTTGCGTGTGCCATAAGGTTGCTTTGAAGGAGCGACCTGCCCCGTTACCGCTTCGGTACGACGTGTCGACGAGAAATGCGCAGTATTTTGAATTTTCGGGCGGACGATACAGTCCGTCCTTTCGTTTTTTTACGAACGCTTTGAGTCAACTCATCCGACGGCTACGCCGCCACCTTCCCTGCCAGGGAAGGCAAGGGATACGCTACGCCGCAAAATAATAAAACAGAGCCATAAAAATGAGTGAAGTAAAAGAAAGATTGAACGCGATACTTGCCGATATCGATAAAGGAAACAATTTCGGCGAAAAAATAACCCTTCTCGGCGCGACCAAATACGTCGCCATGGACAAAATAGTCGAAGCCTACGAAAACGGACTTACCGTTATCGGCGAAAACCACGCGCAGGAATTCAGAGATAAATTCCCCTTTTACCCCGAGGGCTTGGAAAAGCATTTTATAGGCACGCTTCAATCGAACAAACTCAAATACGTGGTAGGCAAAGCGTACAGTATAGATTCCGTTTCGTCGCTCGATACGGCGAAAAAAATCAACGACTTCGCCGCCAAAAAGGGCGTAATTCAGAATATAATGCCCGAAATAAACGCGGGGTGCGAAGAATCGAAGACGGGTATGCCGTTCGACGACCTTAAAAGGGATTTCGACGAAATGGCGGCTTTGCCTAACCTTAAAATAATCGGAATTATGGCAATGCTGCCTATAACCGTACAACTGCCGATAACCGCCGACGCCGAAACGCTGGCGCGGATTACGCGCGAGATACGCGCATTTTACGACGAAAAAAGAAAAAATCTGCCCGATATGAAATATCTTTCTATCGGCATGTCGGGCGACTACAAGATAGCGATTGCCAACGGCAGCAATATGATCCGCATAGGCAGAGCGATTTTCGGTCAGAGATACCCCGAAGAAAACAAATAAGGAGGAAATTGTGGGATTTTTCGAGTTTTTGACTAAAAAAGTTGACGCAAAACCTAAAAAAGAGAAAAAAACCGAAGCGGAACGACAAGAAAACGAGCAAGGCGATTACGGATTCGACCGCAAAAAATACGCGCATATAGACGAATTCCGCCCCCGTTCTTTCGACGACGTCGCGGGGATTATCGACTGCCTTTTGGATAACAAGCCCGCGCTCGTGTTTTTAACCGAAGTGAGAGATACCACCGCTCAGAGAGTGCTGGATATACTTTCGGGCGCGGCTTACGCCCTGTACTCCAAAATCTGCGAAGTCGGCGAAGAAACCTACCTGATTACGACGGATAAAAAATAGGATGCACATATGGACATGAAAGAATTTGTAAGGGTGATACAGATACCCACCGCCGACGGACAAAGATTAAGTGAGTACGGATTATTCCATTGCATATTTTTTGCTCTGACGATAGCGGCGATGGTATTCGCCGTTATATATACGCTCAAAAAAGGCGAAAAAAACTTATATTTTTTATACGTTTTATCGTCCGTTTTAATGTGGATCGGCGAACTATATAAACAATTTTGCTACTCGTTCATAACGGGAACCTTTCATTACGAATGGTACTTTTTCCCGTGGCAGTTCTGTTCCACCCCTTTATACACGTTTTTGTTCTGCGCGATTGCCAAAAAAGGAAAACTTTACGACGCGGTTTCGGCGTACAACGCGACCTACTCCCTGTTTGCCGGCACTTGCGTAATGCTCTATCCGAGTACGCTCGTAAATAATTACGGAATAAGTTTTCAATCCCTTTTACACCACGCTTTAATGATGATAACGGGCGTTTCGGCTCTCGTTTTGTACGCTAAAAAATTCTCGGTTAAATTGTTTTTCGAAAGTTTTTTGGTTTACTGCATATTGTTCGTAATCGCGATAATACTGAACTTTGCGATTCCCGCAATTACGGGGCAAAAAGTAAATATGTACTTCGTTTCAAAGACTTTCCCCGGCAAAGACAATCCTTTCGGAATATTCCAGAAAGCCTACCCGTACCCGATTTTCCTTATCGTATATACGCTTTTATTTACGGAGTTTGCCGCGCTTATCGCGCACGTCGCGTACCTCGTTGCAAAAAAAGAAGGCGGCAAAACGACTTGCCGCGAGTAGCCATTAACTCCGCGTATTCCCCTTTCCGGGAGACGTTTCGCTTGCGTCAACATGACATTTATATATGCGTATAAATCGGTAAAAACGACGCATAATGCGGGTATGAAGAAATACGACGACATTTCGGAAGTTGAAAAAATGCTTTCTTCCGCCGAACCGTCCGAAGTAGGCAATCTGCTTTCGGAACTTATCAGACTTACGAATACAAAATAAATAACTCAAAAAGGTGCGGGGCAAATCTTTA
>FR898483.1:0-5005 GCA_000437515.1 Acidiphilium sp. CAG:727
AGGTTCGTATTATTCTTGTCTGGCATACGATTTTTACGATTAAATTAACACAAAACGCGACTTAGTACTTCTCTACCGCAGAAAGCATTTCGTCGTATCGTTTTTCCATGTCGGAAACGAGTTTGAATTGCGTACGCGTTCTGTCGATATTCTGACCTTCCCTCGTCTTGCGGAAATACACGTCGCCGTCAAGATAGTCGGTCAAAAATCTTATTCCGCACTCGTAGGTCATCAGAATTGCGCCCATAGGCAAATTCTTCCTCTCTATATCGGTAATCGTATCGCCGAAAACGCTTAAATATCCCTTGGTATAGGTTTCGAAAAGCGGCATATTGAAGATAACTTTTTCGGTTTCGGGGGTATCTTCAAGACATGGGTTACAGCCGAAACGAATGGAGTCGCCGAAGTCGTAGCAGATACTGCCCGGCATCATGGTATCGAGATCGATGACCGAAACGGCTTTATCCGTGCGGGTATCGATCAGAACGTTGTTGAGTTTGGTGTCGTTATGAGTAACTCTCGACGGCATTTTGCCGCTTGCGAGCAAATCTACGATCGTATGCGTAATCTTTTCACGTTCGAGCGCGAATCCGATTTCTTTTTTAACGTCTTTAGCCCTGTTGAATTTATCCGCTTCGAGTGACCTTCTGAAGTTATCGAATCTCTTTACGGTGTTATGAAAATCGGGCAGAACCTCGAAGAGTTTACTGCTGTCGAATCTGTCGAGAAGCATCGCGAACTTACCGAACGCTACCGCGCTTTCGTAAAAATGTTCGGGTTTTTCGACCACGTCGTACCCTTTGGCGTTCTCTATAAAGACGTAAACGCGGTAGCAATCGCCCTCTTCCGTTCTGAAATAAGTTCCGCCGTTCTTCGTCGGTACGAGCGTAAGGCTTTCTCTGTCCGGATCTCCGCCCCTTTTCATAATTTCGGCGCGGTTGAACTCGGTAACGAGTTTAATGTTATTCATAAGCCCGTCGACGTTTTTGAAAAGGTTCGTGTTTATTCTCTGAACGATATATCTTACGCGTCTGCCGCCTTCGTTATACACCGCGACATAGGTTCTGTTGATAAGTCCGCTGCCGTAAGGTTCGCACGAAACGAACTCGCCGTCAATAGCGAAATTAAATAAAATATCCGAAAACTCCATTGTAAAAACTCCTTATCGTCGGCAATACAGCCAGACGACTAATATTTTATCCTTTGCCCGGCGATTAGTCAATGCTTATAACGCGATTTTTTCTTTTGCGAAATTTAGTATAAAATCTACATAATAATCACGCTTTTCGCGATACTTATCGTATGATTATCGGCAAGGACTTATTAAAAAACAAAAAAATATTGAAGGCTTTGCTTTGCAGCGACGACGTGATATTTTTCGAATTTACCGCCGGAAGCAAAAACGCTCTCGCGGTATACGTGGATTCTATTACCGACAAAGAAACTCTCGGGCTGCAAGTTATATTCCCGCTGAAAAACGCGAACGTAAGTCAGAGCGTTAAAAAACTTGCGAAAACGATCACGTGCGCAAACGTGAAAACCGTAACCGAAATTAAAGAGGCGGCGAACGAGGTGCTAAACGGCTCGACCGTTATTTTAATAGACGGCAAAGCGGGCGGATTCGCGGCAGACGTAAAAAAATTCGACGTGCGCGCCATTGCAGAACCACCGACGGAACTTGCCATAAGAGGTCCGCGAAACGGTTTTATAGAGTCGATCAAGACGAATTTAAGCCTCGTAAGGCGATATCTTAAAACAACCGCTCTTAAAATAGAAACGACTGAAATCGGCAAATACTCTTCGACTACGGTGGCTATTATGTCTATCGACGGCATAACCGATCCGTCGCTGGTAAAAAAAGTAAAAGAAAAACTTAAAAGCGTGAAAATCGACGGCGTACCCGACAGTTCTTACCTTTCTAAAATATTGAACGAACGCAAAAATTCGCTCTTCAAGCAGGTAGGCTCTACCGAACGCCCGGACGTGCTTATCGAAAGAATGCTAGAGGGGCGAATAGGAATACTCGTAGACGGTTCGCCGTTCGCGTTGACTTTGCCGTACCTCCTCATCGAGGATTTTCAGACGGCGGAAGACTACTATATATCGCATTACAGGGCTAACCTCGTAAGGGCGTTGAGAGTTCTCGCCATATTCTTATCGGTATTTCTGCCGGGTCTTTTCGTGTCGGCTCAACTCTTTCACCTGCAACTTATTCCGCTGAATTTTTTGTTGACGATAGTAAACAGCATTAAAGGAATACCCCTCTCGCCAAGTCTTGAAATGTTTTTTTTACTGCTTATTTTCGAGATACTCAACGAAACGAGCATACGAATGCCCAAATACGTGGGTATGGCTCTCGCCGTAGTCGGCGCGTTGGTGCTGGGCGAAACCGCCGTCAACGCGGGGCTGGTTTCTACGCCCGCCGTGCTTATTATGGCTATGTCGGGCATAAGCATTTACACCGTACCCGAACTTACCGAAACGACTTCTATTCTCCGGTTTATAGTTCTTCTAATCGCCGGATCGGTAGGCGGCTATGGAATAGTTTTAATCGAAGCGTTTTTAACGTGTTATCTGTGCGCCACCGAAAATTACGGGGTTCCTTACGTTGCGCCTTATTCGCCGCTTATTCCGAACGATTTGCAGGACGGAATTTATATGTCAGACGTAACGAGTATGCCCTTCCGCCCGCAGGCGTTGAATGCGAAAAACAAAAGGAGGCAATATGCCGACGGAAAATAAAATCTGCGTAAGACAAATTTGTTTTATGATATTGTCGTGCTGTTTAATCGGCAAGATATTGGTTGCCCCCGCGCTCGGAGCGAGATACGCTTCGGAGGGCTTGTGGATTTCATTTTTAATTAATTTCTGCGTGGACGGAGCGTTCGTGTTTTTCGTTCTTAAACTTTCGGATAAGTTTCCGGATAAGACGTTTTTCGATATACTCGAAAACGCGTTCGGCAAAGTTTTCGCGAAAATAATATATTTCTTTTTATTCGTGTTTCTGCTTTTTAAGGCGTTTATACCGATAGTCGAACAGAAGAATTATATCGAGATCGCTTTATACGAAACTTCGCCGTCCGTTATGACGTTCGCGCTCTATTTCTTATTCTCGTCGTTCTTTTGCTACAAGGGCTTGAAAGCCGTGGCGAGATGTTCGGATATAGTCGTATGGGCAAGTTCGCTCGGGATAATAATTCTGCTCGCGTTGTCTATCCCCCTGACCGACCTTACCAACCTTTTGCCGATAATAGGCGTTCCGTTTACGAAGATACTCGACGGCGCAAAAAACACTTTCGTATGGTATTTCGACGGAGTTTATATACTCCTTTTAATCGGCAACTTCAAACCCGAAAAAGCGTACAAACGGAAAATTATGCTCTCTTACGCGGGTATGGCTCTTATAACGATAATATACTCGGTTATACTTTACGGCGAATTCGGCGCTTTAACCGAACGGCAATATTTTTCGCCCATACAGATGGGCAAAAGCAACGTCGCCCTTTCTAACGTAGGCAGAATAGACTACATCGCTGGATTTATTTTCGCGTTCGTGGACGCGTTCGCGATTTCTCTGCCGCTCGTATTCGCCTCGTATTCTATTCAGAAAGTATTCGAATTCAAAAACAAACTCTATCCCGTATTGATAGTAAACGGCGCGTTGCTTATTTCTTTGTTCGTCGCGCACGATTATTTTATAGAGATATTCAGATTTTTAAGTAAAGAAGTAATATGGGGATACTGGGCAATCGCTTACGTAATGCCGCTTATCGTTGCTACGGCGGCTTTGATTAAAAGGAGAAAAACGCAATGAAAAAGTTTTTACGCTCGAAATTTTTGCCGATTGCGATAGCGTTTACGCTTATTCTGTTTCTTACGAACAATTTCGGGCTTATAGATATTGAAAAAACGGCTATCGTGATCGCTTTGGGCTTGGATAAAAGCGAAAGCGGGTACGAAGTTACGGCGCAGATAGCCGTTCCGCAATCGACCGACGCCGCCCCTAACGCCGACGCGATGGTAAAAGGCAAAGGAGTTACGATTGCCGACGCGCTTGACGATATAGGCGTTACGACCGGTTGGTATCCGTTGCTGTCGTTTTGTAACCTTATAGTTATAAGCGACGAACTTCTGAAACAAGATGTAATGATTTTCATAGACTACTTTAACCGAACGGATAAAATACCCGATTCGTCGCTGCTCGTGGCGTGCAAAGGAAAAGCGGCGGATTTATTGGGGGTCCGCACCCCGCTCGATTCCGTGCCGGCGTTCGCGCTTGAAAAAATACTCATAAAAGACGTCGCCAAACTCAACCGTATATCGTTTACGAACGTAAAAGACTTCACTAAAGGTTATTTCTCCAAATCGAAAAGTTCGTTTATGCCGTTGATAGAAGAAATAAAAAGTCAGACCGCTCCCGAAGTAAAAGAAGGCAACGGCGGACAGGCGCCCGAAAGCAAAAAAAGCGGCGATGCGGGCGGCGAACAAAAAGTATTCGACTGCACGTCCACCCTTTTATTCAGCAAAGGCGTAAACGTGGGAAAACTCGACCGCGACGAATCGTTGTTCTTCAACGTAAAGCGACGTAAGACGAAAGACACCTATTTCGACCTCGAAAACGTCGAGTGGGAAGATAAAAAGGTTTCGCTTACACTCGGAATCGACGAAGAATACAAAAAGTTTTCTTTGTCGCTAAAAAAATCGCCCGTATTCAACGTAAAACTTACGCTTAAATGCCACGTGGAAGACCTGCAAAAAAGCGAGAACGTGGGAGAACTCTTCACGACGCAGGACATCCCCGAAGAAGTTCTGAAAATTGCCGAAAACAAAATTAAAACGATATACGAGAACATGACGGAAAAACTTCGGGTTGCCGATTGCGACTTATTCGGTTTAACCGACGAATTATATAAATACCACTTTTTTAAGTACGATAAATACAAAGACGACATTTTACAAAAGGCTACGCTTAACGCCCAAATAAAATGCAAAGTCGAACGAAATA
>FR898483.1:5075-7787 GCA_000437515.1 Acidiphilium sp. CAG:727
AGCGTATTCGTTATTCTTTATTTCGTTTTATTCCGCGTTTTTACGTCGCACTATTTCAGCCGTCGATTTTCTCGGCGTTATCGCCGTCTACCCAAAGTCTTTCGAGATGATAGAAAAGTCGGGTTTCGTCGTTAAAGACGTGCAAAATCACGTCGCCGAAATCGACGACCGCCCATCTGCAATCGTCTAAGCCCTCTTTATGAATGACTTCGCCGCCCTCTTTTTCGACCGCTTCCATAGCGTAATCGGCAAGCGAGCGCACCTGCGTGGTAGACTTTCCGCTTGCGATTATAAAATAGTCTGCAAGCACGGTCTTGCCGTGTACGTCGATTTTAAGCACGTCGTAAGCCTTTTTAGCGACTAAAGTATCGCATATCAGTTGAGCCTTGGTTTTTGCGTCCATTTGTTATAATCCTCCTATGTATTCAATTGCTTTTTTCGTTTCGCCGTAGACGGGTTTACCCGATCGCACGACGAATTCGTAAGACCTTTTCAATGCCGCCCGAAAACCTTGTTCAAAGTCTTCTTCGGCGATTTTTCTTAAATCTTCGACGCCCTCGTAAGTTCTGCCTTTTTCGAGCATATCCGAAGTGAATATCAACTTATCGAGATCGCTCATACCCGCTTTACCGCTCGTATGGCAGCGAATGGCTTCGAGTACGTCTTTATCCCTTACGCCTAATATTTTTTCGGCGATATACGCGCCTAAATATTGATGTACGACGGGTTCGGGAACGCCGCTTGGCATAGTAAAATCTTTATAGTCTTCCGCCCGTTTATATTTTGCGCAGTCGTGCAAAAGAGCCGCCGTCAACACTTTATTTTTATCCAACTTATAACACGCGGCGTGATCGAGCGCGTATTCTACTACGCCTGCGGTATGTTCTATCCTTGCGGGTTTAAGATTTTCGCGGATAAACTTAAATTTTTCGTCGCCGTTATAAAGACCGTTTTCTTTTATATAACCGAGAATTTTATCGTCGGCAGTCGTTACGGGAATCGAGAGCATATATCTGATTTTTATATCGGTACTCGACGCTTCCACTCCGTCAAACGGAAGAACGAAAGGTTTTACCGAAAATTCTTTTTCGAAATTTTTCGCCGTTATATCGGCTGCTTCGCCGTCGCCCTTACGGTAACACAGAAGCGGAGTAGAAAGCCTTAAAATCTTTTGCGGATTTTTCCAACTTCCGAAAGACTTCATCATGTCCGTTCCCATTAAAAAGAGTATCTCTTTATCGGGATATTCGTTCTTTAAGTACGCAAGAGTTTCAAAAGAATAACTTTTGCCCTGCTTTTTTATTTCGTAATCGCTTATCGCGACGTTTTTTACGTCGCCGAAAGCGATTTTGCACATATTTAGCCTGTCGGCTGCCGAAGCCGCGTAAAAAGTCTGTTTATGCGGGGGCAAAAACGTGGGCATTACCGTTATGTGCGCGTTCGGGTAAGCGTTCCGCGCGGCAAGAAGCATTTCTTTATGCCCTATATGCGGCGGGTCGAACGTTCCGCCGAAAAAAATTAAAGTGTCGTTCATAATAATCCGTTTTATTCGCGTTTTTTCAGTCGATAATGCGAATATGAAAAAAACTTTGTTCGCGTATATATCCGACGGCGCGTTCGTGGCGATTTTTACGTTCTTCTCGTCCTACGCGGTCGTCAATTACTATCTTAAAAATATCGCTCTTTCTGCAACGGTCGCCGCTTCTTTTACGATTATCGTCGTCTGCGTTTTTTGTATTTTAACCCGAAAACGAAGAAAAAAAACTTTATCGGTGAAGAAAAACGCAGAACTTAAAGAAAAACTCCGTTATTCGCTCGCTTTTTGCCCGACCGAAAAATACGCTTCGCTTTCGGAAAAGTTAAAACCGTTTATTAAGACCGAAAGCGCGGTATACCGTTTCAAAATTTCGCCGCTTTCCGCCGAAGAAGCGATAACGGCTTGTCGCGGAAAGAATTTTCCCGTTCAGATTTTCGCCTGTTCTTTCGGCGAAGAGGCGATTACTCTTGCCGAAAATTCGGACGGAAATCTTATTTTAACGGATATAAACGAATTTTATACGGCGTTTTCGCCCGAAGACGAAATATTTTCTTACGGATTCGTACCGAAAAAGAAGCGATTGCGCGCAAGCGAACTTTTCAAAGCGACGTTAAAGCCGCGTATCGCCGTCCGACTTGCCTTTTACGGGTTACTTCTTATAGTATTCAGTCGTTTCGTGTTCTACCCGCTGCTATATATAACCGTCGGGTGTTTATTTATACTCTACGCCCTGGCAACTTTTACTTTCGCGAAAATGCGAAAATAACTTACTTCATTCCCTTTTCTTTGCGGATTTCTTTTACCTTTTTTTCGTAGCCGTTATCGGTGGGCGTATAGAAAACCGAATCTTTAAGCGAATCCGGCAGATATTGCTGTTCTACGTAACCGCCGTAATCATGCGGGTATTTATATTGCGCGCTTTTTCGTTTCGCTTCGTCGTCGGCGAATACCGAATTACGAAGATGCGGCGGCACGGTGTCGTCTTTGGCGCTTTCCGCCGCGCTCTTCGCCGCGTTCATCGCGACTACTGTCGTATTCGATTTAGGCGCTTCGCAGACGTAAATTATCGCTTCCGATAAAGGGATAAGCCCTTCGGGGTAGCCGATATTCTGAAAAGCCGTAAGCGCGCTCGTCGCGACGACCAACGCGTTGGGGTCTGCCATGCCTACGTCTTC
>FR898483.1:7816-10482 GCA_000437515.1 Acidiphilium sp. CAG:727
ACGACGAGTCTTCTTGCGAGAAAAAGCGGGTCGCAACCGCCAGATATAAGGCGATGAGCGTAATAAAGAGCCGCGTCGCTGCTGCTTCCGCGCAAAGATTTGCAAAACGCCGAGAGCATATCGTAATAAGAGTTTTCGTCGTAAGAAAGCGCGCGTTTTTGTATTGACTGTTCAGCGTCTTTAAGGGTAACGGTAACTTTACCGTCTTTATCCGAAGGCGTGGTTAAAGCGGCGAGTTCGAGAGCGTTATACGCAGTGCGCATATCTCCGCACGCAGTCATCGCTATGTGGTCGAGCGCGGCTTCTTCCACGGTTAAATTCATATTGCCGTAGCCGCGCTTTTTATCGCTTATCGCCCGCTTCAAGGCCTCTTTTACCGAATTTTCGTCCAGACGCTTAAACTCGAAAACTCTGCACCGCGAAACGATAGCCGGGGTCATCGAAGCGTAGGGATTTTCGGTCGTAGAACCGATAAAAATGATAGTTCCCTGTTCTATCGCGGGAAGCAGACTGTCCGACTGCGTTTTTGAAAATCTATGACATTCGTCAAGCAAAAGATAGGTCTTTTTGCCGTAGAGTTTAAGATTTTCTCTCGCTTCGTCCACCGCCTTTTTTACGTCGGCGACGCCGCTCGAAACGGCGTTCAATTTGACGAAGTTGCCGCTCGTAGAGTTTGCGACTATATTTGCAAGCGTCGTCTTTCCCGTCCCGGGAGGTCCCCAGAAAATGCAACTGCCTACCCGATCGAGCGAAATAGCCCTGCGAAGCAGGCTTCCGTCTTCGAGAATCTGACTTTGCCCCAAAAATTCGCGCAAAGACACGGGGCGCATGCGCTCGGCAAGCGGTTTCGCCTCTTCGGTCTTGTCTTTATTCATAACGTCAAATAAATCGTACATGGGCTATCTTTTCAATATCGGAAGAATTTCTTCGGGAACGAAGTCTTTTACGTCGCGGTTAAAGCCGAGAAGTTCTCTTACCGCCGTGGAACTTACCTGCACGCTCTTTACGCTTGCGGGAATATAAATCGTTACGAGGTCGGGCATAAGGCTCGCGTTGACAAAATTTATATCGTTTTCGTACTCGTAATCTCTGCCGTTTCTTAAGCCTCTGACGTAGTAAACGGCGTTTTCTTTTTTCATAAGATCGACGAGCAATCCGTCGTGATAGACGACTTTTACGTTTTTATATTTTTTTACGACCGCTTCGAGCATTTCAAGGCGTTTTTCGACCGAAAACATAGCCGATTTCTTTACGTTTATACAGAGAGCGACCACGACTTCGTCAAAGAGTCGACTGCACTTTGAAATAACGTCGTCGTGTCCTTTGGTTACGGGATCGAAAGTCCCCGCGAATACGCATTTTTTCATTTTTTAACCTCGTAAAAGTCGAAAGTCGCCACGCCGTAGCGGCGGGTATCGACTATTTTTAGTCCGCAAAGGTCGCCCTTACTCTCGCCCGAATGTTCGTAGATTATATAAGCGTTCTTTAATATCTCGTTTTTTGCGATAGCGGCAAGTACCTCTTCGGCGTTTGCCGCGTAAGGCGGATCCAGAAAGATATAATCGTATTTTTCTTTTAACCGCGTAACGAAAGAAAGCGCGTCGGAATTTACCGTCTGCACGCCTGCGTTAAGCGTTCCGGCGTTATCGCGCGACAAGGCTATGCTCTCCTTCGAAAGGTCTACGAGAGTAACTTTCCCCGCCCCGCGCGAAGCGGCTTCGAGTCCGACCGCGCCCGTGCCGCAATACAGGTCGAGAAAAGAATCACCGGAAATATTGCCTAAAATATTGAAAAGAGCCTCTCTTGCCCTGTCGGACGTGGGACGAACGTCGTTGCCCTTGAATTCTTTGAGTTTTCTGCCCCTGTATAAGCCCGCTATTATTCTCATTCTTCGTCATCCGCCTTTATATGCGCGTATTTGGAATATATGCAACCGCAATAGTTCTGACGGTATAATTCGTTTTTTTGCGACAACTCGCACGAACGTTGATACCCGCCGCGTTTTTTGAAGTCGCACGGCAAAAACTCTACGCCGTATTTCACTTCCGCCGCTTTGCCTATCTCGTTTATAATATCCGCGTTTTTGTGCGGAGATACGGTCAAGGTAGTGCAAAAATAGCGATAACCGCCTTCTTTGGCGACTTTTGCCGTTTCGTAAAGGCGCAATTCAAAGCACTTTTCGCAGCGTTTGCCGCCTTCGGGTTCTTTATTTAAGCCCTTCGCGACGTCGAAAAACTCAACCGCTTTATACCTGCCTTCGATTAAATTTACCCTGTCGCCGTAAGTTTCTTTAAGGTATCGTTTCTGTTCGTTAAGCCTTAAATTATATTCTTCGCTTTCGGTAATGTTGGGGTTGAAATAAAAGACGGTTACGGTAAAATTTTCGATAAGCCTTTCTACGACCGCCGTAGAACACGGCGCGCAGCAACTGTGAAGCAAAAGCGAAGGTCTTTCGTCCGCCGAAAAGCCGTCGATTATCTTTTGCATTTCGAGGTCGTAATTTATTTTGTTCATTTTTTTTCTATTCTGACTTTTTTAAGCAATTTTTCGTTGCCGAGAAGTATTCCTCCGCCGATGGCCGCCGTCATTTCGGGATCTTCGAATACGTTGGCGCGAATTGCCATGTTCTCGCGGAAATAACCGTCAAGCCCCGGAAGTCTGCTTAC
>FR898483.1:10534-12002 GCA_000437515.1 Acidiphilium sp. CAG:727
TCCTGATTTCTGCCGATACTTCGGCAGGGAGTTTAGCCATAACCATGCTCGCGATTTCGAAAATCTTATCGAAAAACGCGGCTACCGGCAAAAGCACGTCGGAAGCCGAAACGGAAACCGAACGGGGTTTGCCCGACTCTATATCTCTGCCGTTTATGACGGTGCGGGTTGCGTCGCCTTCGATCAGGCTCGCAATCTGCGTTTTTATCTTTTCGGCGGTAAGCATACCGATGCGAAGACCGAACAAATCGGCTATGCGGTTTATAATCATCGCGTCAACGTTTCTGCCGCCCATATTTACGTTTACGCCCGCGATTACGCCGTCGAGCGATACCGCGGCTATGTTAGTCGTTCCGCCGCCCACGTCGATAATAAAACACGGAGTGCTTTCGGATACGGGAATGCCCAACCCGAGAGCCGTCAATATGGGCGATTCGACGAAGTCTGCGTTATAGACACCTGCGCCCGACAAAACTTTGGCGTACTTTTTGATTTCGTCGTTTTCTATTCCGCACGGAACGGAAACGAGAGCCTTAGGCCGAAGGCTTAATTTACGCAAAGTAATTTTGTTAAGAAAGTTTTCGGTCATCGCCGTGGCGTTTTTGACGTCGGCTATTTCGCCCTCGACTATCGGAAATACGATTTTAGTCGTTTCGGCGGTTTTGCCGATAAGTTTTTTCGCTTCCGAACCGACCGCCCTTATACTCGATTTTCCGTTTACCGACAGAGCGACAACGCTCGGCTCGGACAGCACCACGCCGGAACCGAGTTGATATATAACCGTATTAACCGAACCCAGATCGATTGCAATCGCGTTATTTCTCATTTCAAAAACTCCTTTAAGTTATCGTAAATTTCGCCGATCGGCAAGCCCATTACATTGTCGTAATCGCCGTCGTAACTTTTAACGAGCGGGAATCCGTCCTGTATTCCGTACGCCCCCGCCTTACCTTTATAAAGCCCGCTTTTAAGATACTCGCTAATCAGATCGTCGGATAAGTCGTTAAAAGTAACTTTCGTTTCGACGACGCCCGACATTCTCATTCCGTCGCGGATAAGAACGTAAGCCGTAAACACGGCGTGAGTTTTTCCCGAAAAGGCTTTAAGCATACTTCCCGCTTCTTCTTCCGAAACGGGTTTACCGTAAATTTTGCCTTCGAACGCGACTACCGTATCCGCGCCGAGCACGACCGCGCCGTTACCTTTGGCAACCCTCGAATATACGTCTTCGGTTTTATCCAGCGCGCAACGCATGGCGAATTTTTCGGGCGAAACGCCCGTTTTGTTTTCGCTCTCTTTATCGCTTACGACTATTCCGAATTCGTAGCCGGTTCGCGACAAAATTTCTTTTCTTCTCGGCGAGCCGCTCGCAAGTATGAGTTTACGCATATATGACCTGCTTATAATATACTATTTTAATTATACACTATAAGTCGGAGTTTGTAAAGAATAAAAGCAAAAAGCCGCG
>FR898483.1:12050-17083 GCA_000437515.1 Acidiphilium sp. CAG:727
CGGGGGCTTTGCCTGTTTTTGACTTATAAAGAACCGAGTCTTCGAAGGTATCTTCTCTCTTTAAGCGATATTTTACCGTCGATTGCGACTACGCAAAGGCACAACGTGAATACGTCAAGACGCATTTCTTCGTCGAAAAGTTTATAAATTTCTTCCATTTGCGCAACGCATTCTTTTACGACTTTTTTACCTTCCGCGCCTTTGAAGGTCGCTTTTATGGTTTCGTAATCGAACTCGTCGCCGAATACCGCTACGAGCGAAGGATAAATCAGAAGATATTCCACTTCGTTCACGTCGCCGTCGCATACGACCGAACCGATAAGGAAGGACGCAAGCGTGTTGACGGCGTCTACGCCGTGTATATTCATTTTACGCAAACCGCTTACTACTTTAAGCGATTTTTCCGCGAGAAGAGCGGATCTTTCCAACGTGGACAACTTCTCGTAACTATTACATAACTTCAAAAAGTCAAACATTTTCTTTCTCTCCTTAGTTTGAATATTTCATCTTACGTATTCTATCATATATGCATCGTAAAGGCAAACCTTTTTATAAAGGCAAATCTTTCTTGACGAATTTTCTTGCGCCGATTACGTATCCCACTACGCCGAATACGATTAAAATCGCAAACTTCCAGAGGAAGGTAAGCGTTCCGTCGATTATCGATACCGAGTCGAACAAAGATATTATCGTGGTGTAGTTGAAGTAATTAAGAGCGTCAAGCCTTACTACGGACGGAATAGTCTGAGTTCCGAAAAGTCCGAGCATCGCGCCGACGAGCGAATAAATACTCAAACCTCCGCCGATCGCCATGGAACGTTTGCTTCTGTCGAACCAACACGAGGTAAAGAAGCAAAGACCCGAAAGCGCAAACAATACGAGGAACGCGCCGAGATTAAGAAGGATAAGTTCGCCGTAACTCATTATTATCGAGGTCGAATCGGCTTTGACTATCGCAAGGCAAACGCAACCCGTAACCGTCGTAAGAGAGAACATCGCGAGAAGCGAGCCTATAAGGTATACCGCCTGAGTAAATACTACCGTTCTTCTCTTGGTCGACGTGGACAATACGTACGCCATAGAACCGCTGTCGACCTGCCCCGCGATAAGGTTGTTGGACGCCATTATCACGTAAATTATCGGAAGCAAAAGACCTGCGAGTTTATAGAATATCGAACCTACGATAAGGCTGTACAAATCGAGTTCGCCGACTTCTTTGAGCGCGTCGGAAACCTCGCCCGGAAGCGACGACAACAAACTGCTTGCTATATCACCGTAAAGTTCGGCGACGATTGCATTTACGCCGTTTTCGTATTCGGTTGCGTAGTCTTCGCCGGAAAGCGTTCCGCCGGCAACTTTTCCGTCGAGTTTTTCTTTAAGTTCGGCGACTTCGTAATCGTATCTGCCGCGATAAGTTATGGTAGCGGTACGCGCCATATCGCTTATTTTGTCGTAATCATAACCGAAACTTTCGTATTTTTCGGTAGTTACGCCGTAATCTTTAAGCGCGTCGAGTAAAGCGTTTTTCGCCTTATCTGTGGACATATTAGCCGCAAGGAATACAGACGAATATACTTCGGCTCTGTCGCCCCTTACGTCTTCGCGGTCGTTAATCCACGTATTCAACGCGCCTGAAACGCCTGCCGCTTCGGTTTTATAAGCCGTAATCGCGCCTACGATATAATTTTCGGCTGCGGGATAATCGGTAAGTTTTGCTATATCGCCTGCGGGTATCGCGCCGTTTTCGCCGACAAGATTAAGTTCTGCCGACTTGAATTTTTCGTTGGTCGGATTGACGGCAAACAACGTCAGCCCTTCAACTTCCGCCAATTCCTCGGCGCTCAATCTTTCGTTTTCGGGTTTGGCGGCGTTAGCGGATTCAATCGCCGTAATCAACTTTTGTATGGAAGTTCCCGTTACGTAAGCCGCCGCTTTTTGTTGCGCCGCTTGCATCGAGTCGCCGGCTGCCACGTATTCGCCGACTTTGGTTTCGTATTTCGTCCCCGCCTCTTCGGCGAAAATTTTATCGAACGATTTCAGGTTTTCGTTTGCAAGCGCGTAATAGTTTACGCCGCGGGTTTTGAACGAAGATTCTACTTCTTTTTGTATAATGGTATCCTGAATGGCGTCTTTCGTTTTGCCGATATTGCCGCTGCCGCTTATCAACATTACGCAGCAAAGCATAAAGCAAACCGCGAAAGTTATAATGCCCCACATAGTGCCGTTGGCTTTACAGGATTGTTTGAATAAAGCCTTACTGAAAACAGAATTTTTTTGCGTTTTAGCGTCCATTGTTTTCGTTCTCCTTTTTTTGCATTAAAATATTTTTGAAATGTTTTTCGAGATTGTACGGAAGTTCGGATATAAACTTTACGTCGTAACCTTTGAGCGACGCAAGTAACTTACCCGTTTCTTCGACTTTCAATCTGATAGTAGCCTGATTGTATTGTTCCTGCAAACGGATAATATCGTACCCCGCCTTTAAGAATTTATCGTAATCGGCTTCGTTCGTAAATTCTATTTTCATATCCTTTACGGGGCGATTGCGTATATCGTCCATATTCGCGACGTCGATTATATGCCCGTCGTTTATAAGAGCGACGCGGTCGCACGTCGTTTCGAGTTCTTCGAAAAGGTGGCTGCTCATAAATATCGTCTTGCCCTTTTTGTGCTCTTCCTTTATGATGTCGAGGAACGTTACTCTCATAAGAGGGTCAAGACCCGTAGTCGGTTCGTCGAGAATGATTATCGGCGAATCGTTCATAAGCGCGGCGACGAGCGCGGTTTTCTGCTTCATGCCCTTACTCATACGCTTTAAGTTCGCGCGGGGGTCGAGTTGAAGTCTTTCGATGAGTTCGTTTGCGTAACTCATATCTTTAAGTCCGTAAAACTCTGCCTGGCATTTCAGAAAAGCGATACCCGTAGGCAAATCGGGGAAAGCGATTTCGCCCGGGACGTAGCCGATATTTTTCGCGATCTCGCTTGCGTGTTCCCACGAAGTAAGCCCGTTCACCTTAACCGTTCCGCCCGTAGGTCTGATAAAACCCAAAATATTACGGATAGTAGTCGTTTTACCGCTGCCGTTAGTACCGACGAAGCCTACCATCTCGCCTTTTTTTATGGTGAGATTTTCATTGAAAACACCTCTGCCGTTACCGTAGTCTTTGGTAAGATTTTCTATTTCGATTACGTTTTCACTCATTTCAACGCGCCTCCGAAATCTTTATCTTCTTTATAGAATTTCATAAAATAATCTTCGAGGGTTTCTCTGCGATTTGAAAATTCCACTGCGTTGCAATCGGACAAAAGCGCGATAAACGCGTTAAGATCTTTGTCTTCGAGCGACATCTTCAATTTTCCGTCGCGATCCAAACCTTCCGTTTTAAGCGAAGAAATCGTCTTGCTTTCTTTTTCGAATCTCTTTTCGTCGTTTTCGCTTGCGAATTTAACCGAATAAAATTTAAGAGTAGCGTGTTTCAAATCGTCCGCGACGAATTCGGAAACAATTCGTCCGTCTTTGATAATCGCTATTCGGTCGCAAGTAGAGTCGATTTCCGAGAAAATATGGCTGGAAAGCAATATCGTCTTTCCGCGAGCCTTTTCTTCGTGTATAAAGTTTACGAAAACTTCCTGCATAACGGGGTCGAGCCCGCTGGTTGGTTCGTCTAAAATAAGCACTTCGGGGTCGCTCATAAACGCGGTTACTACCGCAAGTTTACGTTTTACCCCCAGACTCATTCGCTTGGTTTCGCCCCTTAAAGCAATATCGTCGAGTTCGAACAGATCGAGCATTTGTTTAAGTCGTTCTTCGTTTTTTATCCCCTGCAAATTCTGCATCATACGGATAAATTCCCAACCCGTAAGACCTTGGGGCAAAGCGATTTCTCCGGGGATATAGCCGACCTTCGAAAGTATCTCGTAATACTTGTCGAACGTCGGTTTACCGAAAATGAAAGTCTGACCTTTGTCGGGTTTCGAAAAACCCATCAGGTGTCTTATAGTCGTAGACTTACCCGCGCCGTTCGGACCTAAAAACCCGAACACCTCGCCTTTTTTGACGGCGATGTTTACGTCGAACACGCCCCTTCCGGAGCCGTAGTCTTTCGTAAGGTCTTTTACTTCGATTACGTTCATATTAACCTGCCTTTATAGTATTTCAACGATTTTTCGAATAATTATTTCGACGTCGTTGACATTTTAACTCTGTTGAAGTATAATAACGTCGTAAATCGTTATCACGCAGTTATTGTATTCGATTTTATGAGATTTGTTAAACACAATTTAACGGTCGCTGTTGAAATTTAGACACTGTCGCGCGATTTGTTAATATCTATTCCTTAAAAACAAAAAATAACGCAAAGGAGAACCTTATGAAAGCGCAAAACCTGAACAATTCTTCCGTCAAAACGAGAAAACTCATAAGAAAGACGTTTGCGGAGATGCTTTCGGAAAAGAAAGAGTTAAGCAAGATTTCGGTAAGCGAACTGACGAAACGCGCGAATATCAACCGCGGAACTTTTTACACGCATTACGACGACATATACGGCGTTGCGGAAGATTACGAAAACGAACTCATAAACGAATTTTTCGACAACGACACGCTTTTATCTGCGAATAACTTTCCGAAATTTCTCGATTCGCTTTTCAAATATATGAAAGAAAACGACGGCGAGTACCGCCTGCTTTGCCGATCCGACGATTTTATTTCGGTTATGAAGCGACTTATTTCTCTTGCGGAAAATAAATTGCTCGAACTTTGCCACAACGACAAACGCCTGAAAGACAAGAATTTTCTTTCGGTTGAAATTAACGTATTCGTCGAGGGAATTTTGATACAATATATAAAGTATTGTCGCGGACAATCGTCGGTTACGCCCGGCGAACTGCACGATTACACCAATGAATGGCTTGCAAGATTCGCGAAAAGGCGTTTCGAGATTTAACCCCGGACGAACTCAAAGGATCGCACGGAAGGGCAACCCCTGCGAATTTATATATTGAATACTAAAATGCGGCAACTGCAAAATCGCAGT
>FR898484.1 GCA_000437515.1 Acidiphilium sp. CAG:727
AAGGCGATCATCGTCTTGAAGATGGCTGTCGAAGTCGGGTTGGTCGTGGGGATAACCGCCGCGATAACGCCGAGAGGCTCCGCGATTTTCTTTACGCCGTAAGCCTTGTCTTCTTCGATGACTCCGCAGGTCTTCGTGTTCTTGTACGCGTTGTAAATATATTCCGCCGCGTAGTTGTTTTTGATTACCTTGTCTTCGACGACGCCCATTCCGGTTTCCTCAACCGCCATTTTGGCAAGGGGAATACGAGCCTGGTTCGCAGCGATGGCGGCAGCCTTAAAAATCTTGTCCACCTGTTCCTGCGTGTAGGTCGCGAATACGCGCTGAGCCGCTTTGACTCTTGCGATCGTCGCTTCCAACGCTTCTACGCCGTCGACTATTTGTCGTTCATTGTTTACCATAGTAACCTCCTGTATGTCGTAAAAATTTTAACCTGATTTATTTTGTAAATGCGCGAGAGAAAGCGCGAGATTTTCGTATTGCACGGTAACGCCGTCGGGAACCTTTATCGCCGTCGGAGAAAAACACCATATCGCTCTCACTCCGCCTTTTACCATCTCGTCCGCCGCGGATTGCGCCGCGCCTGCTGGGACGGTGAGTACGCCGAGTTCGACCTGATGTAATCTTATATAAGATTGAAGTTCGCTCATCGGAAGAACGTTTCCGCCGCACTTTTTATCGTCCACGTCGAACGCCTTCGAAACGATTAAACCGTATTCCGAAAAGCCGGGGTAGCCGAGAAGGGCGGTTCCGAGTTTACCCGCGCCGACTATAATAGCCTCTTTGTTCGGTTTAAGCGAAATCACGCGCTTTATGCTGACGACGAGATCTTTTACTTCGTATCCTACCTTGGGTTTACCTTTGCCGCAAACGGAAGCGAGATCTTTCCGTACCTGAACTTCGCCCAACGAAAGTTCTTTCGCCAGCGTCGTCGCCGAAATCGCCGTAACGGCGTCAGGCAGAGCGGTCAGGTATTTAAGATATGTCGGCAATCTGCCGAGCGTCGCCTTCGAAATCATTTGCTTCTCCCTTTTACGATCCGATTATATCATCTTATAAAATAAATGTCAAATGTTATTTCGTTATATCGGTACTGTACTTATCGATATAACCGGGTAAGATTGAAAAATTCGGTAAATCGGCGTTGTTTACGCCGTAAAAATCATTGATTGTCGCCGAACAGGTTTCTTTTTACGCGGCAAAGTACGGTTATAAAATTTTTGTCGATGTCGGTAAGCGCGTAATCCTTTTTATATATAAGTACGTCTTTGTAGATTTTTTGGTTTTCGCCGCACGTTTTCTGTACGAGTCCGTAGCGGGCAAGAGTTTCTTTCGATACGGGCGAAGCCCACATAAAGGTATCCGCGTTTTTTGCCAGAAGTTCGAACTGGCTTGCCCTTTCGAACACGAATATGCGGCGCGGAGTATCGGGTAACTCCTCTTTTTTGACTTCGGATAACGGCAACGAGGGAACGTAGGGGTCGGCGTGCGCTATCTCGATTTTGTCGGATAAATCGGCGAAAGTTACGTCTTCGAGCGACGCGATCGACGAACGTTCGTTCATAACGGGCTGATAGCGGAATTCGGTTATGAGTTCGTAAGAAAGCCCCTTGTTTTCGAGCATTTCTTTATAGTACTCGTCGTAATGTTCGGCATAGCGGATTATACCCAGACGGTAGTCCGCTTCGAGAATGTTCTTTACGGCGCGGAGAGCGTTTGTTTCTTTGTAGAAAACTTCGAATTCGCCGTTCGTCGGCAAAGATAGCGAAAACGACGAAAAAGCCTCTCCGACGTAACTTGCGCGCGGTACCGAAATCGAGAATTTCTTTTTTTCGGCGAAGTCCGAACGGAACATATTTTCCAACGTGTCGACCTGTTTCAATATATTTTTCGCGTATTTAAGGAATTCTTCGCCCTGCGGCGATATTTTCACCCCGCGCGAAGACCTTTCGAAGATGTTTACGCCGAGCGACGATTCGAGTTCTTTTATACAACGGCTCAGATTGGACTGATCCATATAGAGTTTTTCCGCGGCTTTATTTATCGAGCCGCTGTTCGCGACTTCCGCCGCGTATTTCAAGTATTGTAAGTTCATATCGCCATAACTATAACATACGCGCTGCCCGTTTGTCAATTCACATTGAAAAATAATCGGATAATCTTTATCGTCGTTACGAGCGTAAGCGAAACGTTTCACGAAAGGTCGGTATCGTTCCGGCGTTCATAAAACGAAATAAAAATTATTCGCTGTCAGGTAAAAATGCTTGACACCGATAAAATTATAGTGTATAATTTCGTTCGTAAAAGCGAAAAAGGTGAGTTATGGACGGCGTCTATTACAGCGAGTTGTTACAAATTTACGGCGGATTGCTTACCGAAAAACATAAATCGGTTGCCGAAGCGTATTATTCGCTCGATTTGTCGCTTGCCGAAATTGCGGAAGAAAACGGCGTTTCGCGACAGAGTGTGTCCGACGCGCTAGCGGCAACCCGCAAAAAACTCGATTTTTACGAAAAAAACCTTAAAATTTACTCTGCGAAACGCGAAATTAACGCAATAATAGACGGAGATGCGTCGGAAGAAATCAAACTGCAAATAATAAAAAATCTTGTCGGAGAAGTTTAATGGCGGTCTTTCAGGGATTATCCGAAAAACTTAATCACATATTTTCAAAACTTACCAAGCGCGGCAAACTCACCGAACTCGAAATAAAGCAAGCCATGCGCGAGGTTCGTATCGCTCTTTTAGAAGCCGACGTAAATTTGTCGGTCGCGAAAGACTTTATCGCCAGGGTAAGCGAAAAGGCGGTCGGGCAGGATATATTAAAGAGCCTTTCCCCCGCGCAGCAGGTTATCAAAATCGTAAACGAAGAGTTGACTGCTTTAATGGGCTCGTCCAACAGCAAACTTATCGTTTCGTCGTCGTTGCCGACGGTTATAATGATGTGCGGTCTGCAGGGCGCGGGCAAGACTACGCTTTGCGGAAAACTCGCATTGTATCTTAAAAAACAGGGTAAAAAGCCCTTGCTCGCAGCGTGCGACGTTTATCGTCCCGCCGCGATAGAACAGTTAAAGACGGTTGCGGGTAAAGTCGGGGTCGAAGTATTTGAAAAAGGGCAGATAAATCCCGTAAAAATTTCCGAAGAAGCGATAGAATACGCCAAGCGTTACGGCTTCGACACGGTAATCATAGATACCGCGGGCAGACTTCATATAGACGACGAGTTGATGAAAGAACTCGAAAACATCGTCAAGGCGGTAAGGGTAGACGAAATACTTCTCACCGTAGACTCCATGACCGGTCAGGACGCGGTCAACGTAGCCAAGACTTTCGACGAGAGATTGCCGCTTACGGGCGTGGTTTTAACCAAACTCGACGGCGATACGAGGGGCGGCGCGTGCCTTTCGATAAAAGCGGTAACGGGTAAACCGATCAAGTTCGCTTCGGTCGGCGAAAAACCCGAAGATTTAGAGCCGTTTTACCCCGACAGAATGGCGAGCCGTATTCTCGGTATGGGCGACGTGCTCTCGCTTATAGAAAAAGCGCAGGCATCGGTCGACGAAGAGCAAATGAAGAAAATGGAAAAGAAATTCCGCGAAAATTCGTTTACTCTCGACGATTATCTCTCGCAGTTCGATATGCTTAAAAACATGGGCGGCGCGAAAGGGCTTATGGAAATGCTTCCGCAGATGGGCGGCGGCATGAATAAAGTAAAAATTTCCGAAAAGGACGTGGACGAAAAGAGAATAGAGCGCACAAAGGCGATTATTCTTTCCATGACCAAAAGAGAAAGACGAGATCCGTCGGTACTCAACTATTCGCGTAAAACGAGAATAGCGAAAGGCAGCGGAACTACGATACAAGAAGTAAATCAACTGCTTAAACAGTTCGATCAGACAAAGCAGATGATGAAAATGATGAAGGGCAAACGCGGCAGAGGTATGATGCCGTTTTGACGGGCAACGGAATAAAAATATGCGAAAATCGCGCTATAAAGCGGTTTATATAAAACAGTTATTTTTGAACGGAGGATATAACAATGGCAGTAAAAATGAGATTGACCAGACTCGGCGACAAGAAGTCTCCTACTTATCGTATCGTAGTCGTTGACAGCAGAAAGGCTCGCGACGGCGAATATATCGATAAAATCGGACACTACAACCCGACGACTACCCCTGCGGAAATCGTTATCGATAACGATAAAGCCAAAGATTGGCTTTCCAAAGGCGTTCAGCCCACGGAAACCGTAAGAGCGCTTCTTCTTAATGCCGGTGTGATCGAAAAGTCGGACAAATTGTCCCCCTCGAAGACCAACCCCAAGAAAAAGAAGAAATAATTTTCGCGTAAATTATCTATCGCGTAAAGCGGAACAGGAGGTCGGATATTATGACGGATTTAATTCGTTACGTCGTCGAACAGTTTGCCGAACACCCCGAACTTGCGGAATATAAAACCGAAGAACGCGGAAACTCGGTAACGGTTACCGTTTATCTCACGGAAGACGACATGGGTAAAGTTATCGGTCGACAGGGTAAGATAGCCAAAGCGCTTCGCACGCTCGTAAAGGCTGCGACTCCGCGCGGCGGAAAGAGATACAACGTAGAAATCAAGGGCAAGACCGAATAAGTCTTGACGGACTTGCGGTCGCAATTTTAATTCGCGGCCGCATTTTCGTATCGTCCTTATTGAATCTTTGCGATTACCGCGGACGACGGATGCGTCATGTTGAGCGTTAGCGAAACCCCCTCGGCAGGGCGCCCCC
>FR898485.1:0-7665 GCA_000437515.1 Acidiphilium sp. CAG:727
ACGTAAATTATCGAACGCTAATAAAATGGCGGGAAAAGATAAAAAAATGCTTTCTTTTGAGGCTTGGGTAATGTAAAATAGAACAGGAACCGTTACGACGGTAAAATCGGAGATATTATGTGGATAAAAAGACAAGGCGATTTTAACGGGGAAGCGTGTTTGCCCGCATTTGTAAAACGCTTTGATTTGAATGGAAAAATTAAAAATTGCAGATTGAAAATAACCGCTACGGGAATTTTCTCCGTAAAGTTCAACGGCAAAAAGATCGGCGATTATTTTATGCCCGGGTGGAGCAACTATAAAAAATACGTAAACGAATGCGAATACGATTTGACGAACGACGTCGGCGAAACCAACGAAATTTCGGTGGTACTCGCCGACGGCTGGTACGCGGGCAATCTCGGTTATAACGTCGGGAACGCCGTCTACGGGAGAGAAAAACGCCTGCGCGCCGAAATAACGACAGAATACGAAAACGCCGGAACGCAGACGATAGAAACGGACGAAACGTGGGATACGTATTCGTCGAATATCGTAAGCGCGGACTTTTTCGACGGCGAAAAAATAGATTTTACGCGCGAAGAATTTTCGGACGGGCAAAAAGCCGAAGTGTGCGATTTCGACCTTAAACGAGAGCCATACCTTTACGAACCCGTTCGGGTTATCGATACGATAATTCCCGAAACGATCTACCGCGGCGAAAACCGCATAAGGCTTGACTTCAAAAAGAATTTCGCGGGAGTGGTTTCTTTTACGGCAAAGGGCGCGCGCGGCAGAAAAGTTATCGTTCGTTTTGCCGAAATGCTTAACGACGACGGAACGCTTTACACCGCAAATCTTCGCAGGGCGAAATGTACCGACGAGTTGATTTTGTCGGGCGGTTACGACGTTTTCGATCCCGAATTTACCTTTCACGGATTCAGATACGCCGAGATATGGTCCGAAAGCGAATTTACGGTAACCGATATAGTCGGCAAAGAAATAAGCCAGAATATAATTTACGGCGGGCGTTTCGAGTGCTCCGACGATATAATAAACGGCGTATATAAAATGGCGTCGAACGGGCAGAAAAGCAATTTTATAAGTATTCCGACCGACTGCCCGCAGCGCGACGAAAGACTCGGCTGGACGGGCGACGCCGAAGTGTTCTGTAATTCGGCAATGTTCAACGCCGATTGCGAAAAGTTTTTCGCCAACTACCTCAAATTGATCAGGACGGACGTTCTGCCCGACGGCAGAATACCGTCGTTCGCGCCGTTTTTCGTACCCGTTGCCGACAATACGGCAGGGGTTCCCGGCTGGGGCGACGCAATAACCGTAATTCCGTATTATCATTACCTGCACTATAAAGACGAGCGGATAATAACCGACAATCTTCCTTACGCCGATAAATGGATAGGCTATTATCTCGCTAAAAGCGAAAATTATCTTACTAAAATCACCAACAATTTCGGCGACTGGCTTTCGGTTGACGGAAAAACCGACGTAGACGTCATAAATCAATGTTTCTTCGGGTATTCGGCTAAAATCGTTGCGAAAATGCACGCGATAATAGGCGATAATGCGGGAGAAATGCTCTATAACGGCATATACGAGAAGGCTCGCGAGGCGTTCCGTAATGCGTATTTCGACGGCGAAAGGGTGAAAAGCGACACTCAGACGGCGTACGCTTTCGCTTATACTGCGGGGTATATAACCGCCGAAGAAACGAGGGAAAGGCTGAAAACCGTTATAGCGGCGAACGGGGATAAACTCACTACGGGTTTTATCGGTTGCAGATTTTTGCTTCCCGCGCTGTGTGACGTGGGCGAAAGCGAACTCGCGTATAAAATAATAACTCAGACCGGTTACCCGTCGTGGGGATATATGCTTGAAAACGGGGCGACGACCGTGTGGGAACGCTGGAACGGCTACACCAAAGAAAACGGCTTCGAAAACCCCGAAATGAATTCTTTTAACCATTATAGTTTAGGTTCGTGCGTCGAGTGGCTGTATTCTTACGTATTGGGCATAAAGTTAAGCGCAGATAAGCCGCTCTGCGTCAAGCCGACTTTTTTTGAAAAGTTAAAATACGCACAAGGTTGCTACGCGGGCAAAAACGGAAACGTTTACGTAAAGATAGAAAATAAAAACTCCGTAGTCGCGGTGGAAATCACCTCCGACGGCGGAGCGGAATATACTTACGATTTTTCGGGCAGAGAAATTTTAAGCGTAGAAAGACGGGGTAAAACCGAGATAATAACGCTTAAAAAATAAAAGCGTCAGGTTTCTTTACGGGTTGCCCTGCGGTATTCGACGGGCGAAACGTTGTATCTGTCTTTGAACTTCTGCGCGAAAAAGGACTGATTGTCGTAGCCGACTTTCGAAGCGATCGTTATTACTTTAAGGTCTGTGGAAGAAAGCAGTTTCGCCGCGTGCGCGATTCTTAAATCGGTTACATATTCTATAATCGTTTTTCCGACGTAAGTTTTGAAAATTTTGATAAATTGAGAGTGTGAATAAGAACTGAATCCGATAATGTCGTTTATTCTCATAGAGAACACGTCGGGGTCGGAAATGCGTTGCAGAAACGAAATTACGCTTTTAGGCATATTCTTTTCGGACTTATGTTCGAGATAAACGCCGAGCAGATACATTACTATAGAAACGAGTATTGCGCGAACGTCGCGGTTATCCTGACCGAGCAAATCTATCTTACTGAGCCTTTCGTGAATTTCGTTGAAACTTTCAACGCTCAACTTGATTATTATCGGTTTTTCGGAAGAGGAAAGTTTTTTATACAGGTCGGGCTGTAAAATGTCGGCGAGTTGTCGCATTTTCTCGTCCGGAACGCAGATGTCGTGGCGTTTTATGGGGGCGTCGGAATAATAACGGTGCACGTGCTTGGGGCCGAGTAAAACGAAAATGCCCGGCATAAGGGGATATTCTTCGCCGTTTACGACGTTTATGCCCGTACCGTCCATGGTGGAGGTGAATTCCCAGTCGCTGTGGCGGTGCAACACCGTATTGTCGTCCCACAAAAAAGTGATAATTTCTTCGGGTTGCAATTTAGGAATAATTTTTTTGACAAACGTATCGTTCATAACCGTATTTTAGCAATTATCGGCGATTTTGTCAACGTTTATCCGAAAAAATAATCACGAAACGTCGAAAAACGGCAATATTTTTTGCGTCAATTGCGTTTTTGGGGTCGGATGAGCCGAAAATCGTAAAATAAACGCATAATAAAAAAATAGCGAATTACGATAAATGTGTGATTGAAAGAACCACCTTGCGCGTGGTAAAATTTAAGCATAGAAAAAATCAGGGGTAGGGCGTTTTCTTTGCGCGCGGGTTACCGCGTGCGATAAGGTTAGATTTTTTCGGAAGCGGCGTCGGAGTCGGCGCGTCCGTTTTCGTCAGTCGCAAACCGAAGAAAAGCAATTCCCTTAAATAGTGAAAAAAGAACAGGAGCAGAATAAAAATGATGAAAAAATTCAGAACGATCGTAGCGGCGTCGCTCGCCGCAATCGCCGCTTTCGGCGTTACCGCCTGCGGCGGAAAGAAAGCCGCGACCGAAAAAGAAGACCCGACGAAGACTTATCTCGACGTGGGCGTTTTCGACGCGGGGCTCGGTACGGCGTATTTCGACGCCCTCAAAAAGGACTTCGAGGCGTATTACGCCGACAAGAGTTTCGAAACGGGTAAACAGGGCGTAGTTGTCCGCGCGTTGAAAAAGAGCACCGAATTCAACCCCGCCAACCTCGTCAATTCCATGAAGAATTACGAACCGATAATGTATATTCTCGACCACGGCGATTACGAAGAATTCACGAAGCAGAATCTTCTGGCAGACGTTACCGACGTTATGACCGATGTTTATCTCGATAAAGACGGAAATATAGCGGAATCGGAAGACGCCGCCACGCAGTCTATCGAAGACACGATGATCGCAGGGTATTCGGACGTATTCAAAAAGAACGAGCGCTATTACGCCGTGCCGTATATGCTGTCCGTTCCCGGCATAATTTACGACGCCGATTTGTTCGATACCGCCAAACTTTATTTCAAAGCCGACGGCACTATCGGCGCGAACGCCGCCGACGTAAAAGCGGGCAATTGCGGAGTCGGACCCGACGGAACGGCGAACACTTCCGACGACGGGCTTCCCGAAACCTGGAATGATTTTCTTACTCTCATGAAAAGAATCAGGGACGCCAACTATTATCCGTTTACCTGGGCGGAATCTCCGACTACTTACCAGATTTCTCGTCTTGTAAACACTATCTGGGCGAACTACGAGGGCTACGATAACTATATGCTCAACTATTCGTTCAACGGTTACGACACGGGGCTCGAAGAGGCTATCGACGAAGAAAACTTTATCGACCTTCTCGATCAGGAAGGCAGAAAAGCCGCAATCAAAGCGTTTTACGATATAACCCAAAACAACGGGAATTATTCGTCGAAAGCAAGACCGGGCGGAGGTAACAACCACACGGGAGCGCAGCGCGAGTATATCCAGAGCAAACGCTTCGGCAAGAGAATAGCGATGTTCGTCGAAAACAGTTACTGGGAACAGGAAGCGCGCGACGTATTCAACGGCGAACCTAATCAGAGCGTAAACGGTTACGGCAAACGTAATTTCAAATATATGCCCATTCCGAAATTTATCGGGGTTAAAGGCATAAAAGATCAGACCAATACCGAACGCGTTCTTCCCGCGCAATTTGCCGACAGTTATATCTGTATCAGCGCGAAAAACAAGAACAAAAACCCCGCCGTTCAGACGGAAGTCGCCAAACTCTTCATCAAATTCATGCAGCAGAGATCTCAACTCGTACAATACACCGCCAACACGGGTTGTATAAGACCTTATAATTACACCGTGTCGGACGAAGAGGCGGAAACCTGCACGCCGTATACGCAAAGCATATTGAAGTTCATCGCCGAAGGGGCGAAACTTGCGCCTAACCTTCAGATTGCAACCAAACGTCGCCTGTATAACGCCGAAATCGGATTCTACGAAGGCGAAAACGGCTTTGCGTTCCGCGCCAAATTAGGCAATTCGACGTATATGGATCCGTTTACCTATTTCTTCAAGAATACGGGCAAGACGGTCGACAACGCCGTAGCCGATATGAAAACGACCATAACGAACGTTTTGAAACAGGCAGGGGCGACCAACTGAAAATTCAGACGATTACCGCGGCGAAGAATATAACTCGCCGCGGTAACCAAACCGATCGGACGCGTTGCGCGTCTGCGATAAATAACGGACTATGAGAGATAAACCTTCGATTTTTAACGGCGTTAAGTGGTTTTTGTACGACGTTAAAGTAAAATTATTCGGGCGGATCGGGAAAAACAAAACGCCGAGAGCCTACAATAAAAAACTCGGACAGGGCGTGTTTTTGTTTTTATTTCTGCTCTTTCCCGTGTTGCAATTCCTTATCTTTTACGTAGGGGTTGCCGCCAACACGCTGAAACTCGCATTTCAGGTATGGAACGCCGATACGCAGACGTATTCGTTTTCGTTTGAAACTTTCGCCAGGACGTTCAACGAGTTTTTCGTTACGGGCGAGATGTCGCTTCTTATAAAAAATTCGGCGATACAGTTTGCCGTCGGATTGTTTATCGGAATGCCGCTTCAGATAATGGTGGCGTACGTCGTGTTCAAAAAAGTACCGCTCGCAAACGCGTACAAAGTAATTTTGTTTATGCCCAACATAATATCGAGCCTCGTGTTCGTATTGTGCGCCAAGGTGCTTATGCAAAAGGGCTTGCCGGTACTTCTTAAAAAGCCCGATTTGCTGTTGCTCGATCAATACAGTTCGTCGAGTTTCTATTCCGTTCTGATATTCGGAACGTGGATGAACTTCGCGGGCGGGCTTATCATATACCTGTCGGCGATGTGCAGCATTTCGAAAGACGTACTCGAATACGGGCAACTCGAAAACATGTCGTCGCTGAAAGAGTTTCTGCACGTGGTGCTTCCGTCGATATTCCCGACGATCGTTACCTATATAATCGTAGCGATAGCGGCTTTCTTCACCAATTACGGACATTTCTATTCGTTCTACGGCGGCGAGGGCAGCGGAATGCAGGTGTATATGACGCTGGGGCTGTATTTCTTTAAGAAAGTAGCGGGCGGTCTGAATACGCCTATGAGCGCGCTCCGAGCGGAATATCCGATAGTTTCGGCTTCGGGTATCATATTCACGGCGATAGTTGCTCCGATAACCTTTTTGACCAAGTATTTACTTGAAAGATTCGGACCGAGCGAGGATTAAGACTATGAGAGTTAAGAAAAACAACAGAATTTCTCGCAGAATGGACGCTTTTCAGATAATACTCTACGTCATAGTGGCGGTTTATTGCCTGTCGATGGTTTACGTATTGCTTTTCGGGCTTATAAACTCGCTTAAAGACGCAACCGATTTCGAATGGTTGAACCCTTTCGGATTTCCGCATAAAGAATTCGGCTGGAAGTTCGACAACTATTCGAAGGTATTTAAAGAATTCAAAGTTTCGAGCATGAGCATGGGCGGCGAAGAAGTCGGCTTTATGGGTATGTTCGTAAATTCGCTTCTGTACGCCGTATTTATGTCGCTGTTCAGCATGGCTACGCAGATAATGGTGGCTTACGCGATAGCGAAGTACGATTTCAGGTTGAAACCTCTTCTTTACGGCGTGGCGGTAATAGTCATGCTTTTGCCGATAATCGGCTCGCTCGCTTCCGAAGTGCAGATGGCGGACACCTTCAATTTCAGAAACAATCTGCTCGGAATCTGTCTTATGAAGTGCAAATACGCGGGGCTTTACTTCCTCGTGTTCTACGCGACGTTCAGAAGCGTTTCCTGGACGTACGCCGAGGCGGCGCAGATAGACGGCGCAGGGCATCTTAAAATCTTTATAGAGATAATGTTGCCCCTTATCAAGAGTACGGTTTTCGCGGTGTTCATTCTCTTATTCATAGAATTCTGGAACGATTATTACACTCCGATGATCTTCCTTCCGCAATCACCCACGATGTCTTACGGCTTGTTCGTATTCCAGACGGACAACAGGGCGAGCCAGCCCATTCAACTCGCGGCGTGTCTGCTTACCTGCCTGCCTATTCTCGTATTGTTCGTGGTTTTCAAAAACAAGATCATGGGCAACGTAACGATGGGCGGCTTGAAAGGTTGATTTCGTGGTATAGGAGGAATTAAAATAAAATGACGAATAAAAAAATATCGATAATAAAAGCCTTCGCGCTGGCGATTTTATCCGTCGCGCTCGTATTCTGCGCGGTAGGGTCTATGCTGAACGCAACGGCTGCCGAAAGTCGTATTTCGTCGATAACGATCGAAATCGATTACGGCGACTACGACGCCAACGATTTGCCGAAGGGTAAAGCGGGCAAGTCGTACCCCGTGTTCGCGTTCGTCGCGACCGATAACGAAGGCGCGACGGTAACCGAAACGCGCGTTACCGTAAAAGACCCGAACGGCGAAATACTTTCGCAGCGCGGCGGAAGATTTGCGACAGACGCAGCGGGCGAATACACGATCGAATACGTCGCGGTAAGCGGAATAGTACACGCGACGAAAAAGATAACACTGACCGTAGAGGAATATACCGACACCATGGTTTATAACTCCGACGGCGAGGGCGTTCCCTCGGCGGCGGAAACGGGCGAAG
>FR898485.1:7678-7942 GCA_000437515.1 Acidiphilium sp. CAG:727
GGGCGAAGTCGTAATCGCCGATTTAGGTACGTTTTCGGGCGGCGTGGGAGATCTGACTTATTAAACAGAACTTACGCTCGGAGAAACCGAAATCGCGTTTACCGAAACGAACAGGGGAGTTTACTTCATCCCCGACAGAAGCGGCGTTTATACACTCGTATATACGGCTTGCGATTTCGTCGCGGACGAAAAATCGGAGAAAAGAACGATAACCGTAACCGACGGCGAAAATCCCGTAATGCAAACGCCGTCGATTCCCGCTTC
>FR898485.1:7957-28179 GCA_000437515.1 Acidiphilium sp. CAG:727
GATTCCCGCTTCCGCGGTGAGCGGCGAAACGATAAAACTTCCGCTCCCCGACGGCATTTTGTATCACGGCGGCGAAAAATATTATCTTCCCGTAAAAGTTTACTTCGACGAAACCGAAGTCGGAACGGATATGCAGGTTAAAAATCTCGTCGCGGGCGAACATACGATAAAATACGAGTGCGTAAGCCCGATAGACGCCGGCAAAAAGACCGAATACGCGTTTACTCTGACGGTAAAAGATAAAACCGTAGCCGACGGCGCGCGCCTTTTCGATAATTATTTCGATTTCGTAAACTGCAAACCCGTAACGACCGCTGACAGAGAATACGCCGTAAAAATAGGCAAAACCGAAGAAGCGTCTTTCGCTTTTTCGCGCGAGATACCCGTCGATTATCTCAACTTCGAGATATCTACTACCGCGGGTACGTCTTCGTATTCTCAGATTTATTTCGTGATGACGGACGCTAAAAACGCGTCGGATAAAGTAATGGTAAGAATCAGAAGACTTTCGTCTTACGACAGCCTTTATATCTCTTACGACGACGCGACCGGATCGGTGTTTTACGGCGAAAGCGGCGAAGAATCGGAAAAAATAACCTCTTATTCCGACGGCAGAACTTTCGCGGGATTCAAAAGCGGAAAGGCTTATATATCTTTCGAAGTACGCGGAGTTAAAAAGGACACGGAATTCGTTTTAAGAAAAATCGCTTCCAACGCGATAACCACCGATTCAAGCGATTACGCCGCGCCGGAATTTCTGACGAATAACGATTACCGCGCAGTGTACGTTTCGTATATCGGACATTCGATATACCTTCCCGAACTCAAAGCCTTCGACCTTCTCGATAACGACGTAACCGTTACGCTTACCTTGTACGGCGACGACGGAACGATTTACGAGGGCAAGGGCGGATATACCTTCGATATAACCAAGAGCGGCGAATATATGGCTGAATACGTAGCCGTAGATTCTTACGGCAATCAGAAGCCGCAGATTTCGACCATTTACGTAGGCGACCTCGAATCGCCCGTGATTAAAGTTTCGGGTATCAAGGCTACCGTCAAAGTCGGGCAGGAAATAACTCTTCCGAAGGCGAAGATTACCGATAACGACACTTCGGCGGAAGAAATAACGAGTTACGTTTACGTCGTAAAGGGCAACAATCAGAAAAAACTTTTGGGCGATACCTATAAGTTTACCGAAGCGGGAGAATATAAAATAAGATATTCCGCTTACGATAAAAACCAAAACTATACCGTCGTCGAATTTACGGTAATCTGCAAATAAGGGGGAAATAAAAGATGAAAAAATTGTTTATTTTTGCTCTGTGCGCGCTTATGATTTTCGGCTCGGCATTCTCGACGGGTTGCGGCGGAAACGAAAGCGATAAAGAAACGGCTTCCGTCAAACCTACGAAAATAGGCGACGAACCGATATCTTTCGAAGACGGCGACGAATATCTCGTAAAAGACGGAAAGAGCGACTATAAAATAGTCGTAAGCGCGGACGCGACGAAAGTCGAAAAGTACGCCGCCGAAGAACTTCAATATTTCGTGGAAAAATCCACCGCCGTGAAACTCCCGATCGCGACCGACGGCGAAGTTTCGCACGGCGATAACGGCAAATATATCTCGGTAGGCGAAAACAAACTTTTGTCCGCCGAAAAAGATATAAAAATCGATTACGAAGAACTCGGCGAAAACGGCGTTACGGTAAACACGAAAGGCAACTGCGTATACGTTGCGGGCGCGACCGAAAACGGAACTCTGTTCGCCGTTTACAGATTTTTACACTATCAGGTAGGTTATAACGCGTACGCTTACGACTGCGTCGAAGTAGACTATTTCAGATCGGTAAAACTTAAAAACATAACTTATAAACACGTTCCGTCAATCGGTCTGACCACGGCTGAAGACGGCGAACTTTCGGGCGAAGACAAAGTAAAAGAAGCGATGAGAATGTACGTTTACGCTTCCAGAAACGGCGGCTACGATATGTATGGCAATCTCTATAACGGACTCTGGTGTCATACCACGCCTTACATCGTTTCGCAGACTCTCGACGCCGATCGCGAAAAAGCCGCGACGGAAGAAGAACGCGCCGCCAAATCAGAAGAAACGAAAGATATTATCGCCGAAACTTACGGCTATACGAAAGACGATAACGGCGACCTTATCGCGGGCGATAGCGCGGATACGAAGGGTTACGAAAACTTTACGAAAGGCTTTGAAAAAGCCCTCGGAACGCTTTTTTCTTCCACGATAAGTTCGCAGGATAAAATCGACAGAGAAGTTTTATCTCTTTACGGATACGTAATCGACAGAAAGGGCAATTACGTTCCGAACTACGTAAGAAAGACGCAAATAAACGACAAGGGCGTAGAAATCCCCGTAATCGAAAACGGAAACTACGTTTACGAAACCGACGAAGAAGGCAACCCGAAATTAGTACTCGGCGACGACGGCAAGCCGCTTTCCGACGTGGCGGGTTACACCGCCTACGAAAAGGGTTGGAACGCCGCTTACTCGTGCGGAAATTACCACGTCGGCGCGGAGTGGCAGAAAAAGGTAAAGAGCGTAAGACTGTGGAACAACAATCAGGTATGCTATTCCAAGCAGGAAGCGATAGATCTCGCTTCGGCAACGCTTATAAATAAATACGTGAACACCGCAAACGGACCTTATCTTATGCTCGGCGTTACCGACGGTATAGGCGCGTGCGACTGCGAAGAGTGTAAAGCGAACGAAGCCCTGTACGGCGGGGCGGCGGGCGTTCAGATGAGATTTATGAACGCCGTTGCCAAAAACGTCGAAAAATACATGAACGACAACGGAATTGATAAAACGATTTATCTCGTGGCGTTCGCGTATTATTCCTATCGTCAGCCGCCCGTAAAAGAAGTAAACGGTAAAATCGTAGCGGTAGACGAAAGCGTTATTCCCAAGAAAGACGGAAAAGTAAGAGTCGGCGTTATGTATACGCCCATCGAAGCCTGCTACACTCACGCCATAAGCGACGAAGTCGAAACGTGCGACAAAAACGCGCAGATCGCCGAAGAAATGAAGGGTTGGGCGGCTATCGCCGATTACCTTATGATGTATTCTTACGGTACTAACTTCCAGGCGTATAAATATCACTTCAACAACTGGTCGCATATCGGCGATTCGATAAGATTTTACGAAAAGTGCGGGCTTAAATACTACTTCGAGCAAGCGTGCGCCCAGAACGGCATATCGCCTATGTCTTCGATGCGCGCCTACGTGCGTTCGAAACTCGCGTGGAACTCGGCTTACGACACGCAGGATTTGATAGACGAGTTTATCGCCCACTATTACGGCGACGGCGCGGAAAGCGTAAAACAGTACTTCGAAGCCGTTATGGAAAACTTCGAAAGAATTTACGTCATCGACGACACCGAAGATCAGAATATCTATTACAGCAGAATAATGAACAACGAAAGTTGGACGCGTTCGCTTTTGAAAGACCTTGAAAGTTATCTCGAAAAAGCCGATTACAAGATCGACACGGGCAACTCGACTATAAAAGACGTATATAAAGAGCGCGTGTTCAGAGAGTACTTCCTGCTTAAAGACAACGAATATATGAAGTATTCGGCGTACCTGAATCAGGAAGAATACGACGAACTCGAAAAACTCGTAATGTACGGGAGAGAAAAATATAATGCATATCTGACTGCGGAGAAGACGAACAATGGTTAAAACGAAGAAAATTATCGGTTTTATACTCGCGATAATCGCGACGATCGGCGTATGTTGTTTAACCGCCTGCAAAAAAGACGAAGCGAAAAACGCCGACCCGAAAACGACGTACAGTTTTGCGATAAGCAAGACCGAAATGACGCTCGAATCGGGGCAAAGCGAAAAACTCGAATGTCGCTACGGCGATAAGAAAATCGTTTTTTCTAGTTCCGACGATAATATCGCCACCGTCGCGGCAGACGGAACGGTAACCGCGGTAAACGCGGGCGTGGCGTATATCACCGCCAAAGCCGACGGCGTCGAAGGGGCGGAAAAAATGTGCAAAGTTACCGTCGTTAAATACGAATACAGGGTCGAAATCGACCGCGATACGACGATAACCGCGATTAAAGGCGCGTCGCTCGACTTCGTCGCGACCGTTTACAGGGGCGGCGAAAAATCAAACCTTACGGTTAAATTTACGGTAACGCCGACGGCGGCGACGATCATCGACAAAAATACGGCTCGCGTTACTTTCTCGGCGACGGGCGAATACACGGTCAAAGCGGAATACGCGGGCGTATACGCCGTCGTAACCGTAAAAGTAACGGATAGCATTGCGTAACGGGGGCAAATATGAAAAAGTTCTGGATATTTTTGTTGTCGCTCGTCTGCTGCCTGTCTTTGGCGGCGTGCGCGAGTACGGCGAATAATACGACCAAAAAAACGACTGCCGAAATTTCTTTGGTAGACAGAGAAATCACGGTATACGTAGGCGAAACCTACAATTTCAAGCCGACGGGCGCAAAGAGTTTCGAATATTCCTCTTCGGACGAAAGCGTAGCGACCGTATCGGACGAAGGCCTACTTACCGCGCTTAAAGACGGCACGGCGTTTATCGACGTTTCGGCGGGGAAGCAAAGCCTTACATGTAAGGTAAACGTAATAAAAGCCGAAAACTATATAAGGCTTAACTCGACCGAAATCACCGCGTCCGCGGGCAGCGACGTAACGTTGAAAGCCGAAGTTATTTCGGGCGGAAAGGTTACGGATAACGAAGTTACTTTCGATAAAGGCTCGGCAAGCGGGGTAAACGTAACCGCGAGCGGCGTAAATGAAGCGACCGTATCGCTCGTCGCTACGGGCAATTACGTGATAACCGCTGCTTACGGCTCGATGAAAGCCGAATGTAATATAAAGGCGGTAAATCTTTCGGCGGAGACTCTCGCCGTTCCGTCAATCTCGGTCGAAAACTGCGTAACGGTTAAATGGAACGCGGTAGACCACGCAAGCGGGTACGCATACAGCGTAAACGGCGGCGAGTGGATGAAGACGACCGAAACTTCGTTTAACGCCGAAAGCGTAACGAATAACCTTAAATATAAAGACGAAGCGATTTTCGCGGTTAAGGCTCTGGCGGGCGAAACCGATTACGACTATATCGACGGGCTTCCCGTTTCGGTCGAATTTTCGCACGAATATCAACCTTCCGTAATCGAAGAATATACCTGCGTAAAGGCGGGCAAAGTAAAATTCAGATGCTCGGTCTGCGATAAAGAATACACCGACGAAAATTATCTTGACGACCATAAAATGAAAGACGGCGCGTGCAGCGTTTGCGGCATGCAGCAGACTAAAAAAGTCGCGTACCGTTACGACGAAAAGAACGATTGCTATTTCGTAGTCGGCGCGGACGCGGGTTTCGACAGCGAAGACCTCTATATTCTGGCTAAATACGACGACGGCGAACACGGCGAGAGACCCGTTAAATATATGGGTTACGGCGCGTTTGCGGCAAATAAAACGATAAAGAGAGTTTTCCTGCCCGAAAGCATGACCGAATTCGTCGATAAAGATAACCGATACAACAAGACGAATAAAAACGGCGTTATGGTAAGCAGTCCGCTCCGCGGAACGGTTTTCGATAACTGTACCAATCTCGAATTCGTTTCTATGAAAGGCGTTACCGTGTTGCGCGACGTTGCCGACGCTTCCTATTCGCACTGGAATTTCAGGGATTGTTATAACCTGACGCAGGTTATCGTTCACGAAGACTTCGATAACTACGGCGCGACGTTCATGCGCTGGGTGAATACCCCCGATAACGCCGCCGATAAGACGGATATATACGTTTACGGCAAGAAAATAACAAAACTCTGCAACGACAGTTATCCCATAGGTTACGATCTCGGATTCGGTAATAACACCTTGCTTACGGGTGAAATATTCTACTACGACGAAACGGACGAGGGTTGCTATAAATGGCATTTCGCCGCGGACGGAATAACTATAGTTACGGGCGGCAAGCACGTTTACAATAATAAAAATAAATGTAAAAAGTGCGGCGCGATGAACGATTTCGGCGTGAACTACGGTTACTACGAAGGCGAAGATTTAGACGGTAATCAGGTTAAAACCTATTACGTTTCGGATAACAATACGCTCAATTTAACCGACGTTACGATATTAGCCGAATATACCGACGGCATACACGGTACTTACCCCGTAACGTTCGTTAAAAACGGCGCGTTCGCCGGTAACCCGACTATAAAAAGAGTTACTTTGCCCGAAAGCGTCACGAGGCTCGACGGCGGCGTGTTCCAACTCTGCGAAAATCTCGAATACGTTTCGATGGTCGGTATAACCGATATGATCTTCAAAAATCTCACGAATAAGATTTTCTACGGCGAGGGCGTTGTAAGTAACAATAACTTCCTCGATTGTTACGGTCTGACTACGATTATCGTAAATAAAAACTTCAATCTTTACACCGAATCGAACGCTCAACAATTCCTTGCGAGAGATACGAGCAAATCTGCTCGTCTCGATATCTATTCTATGGGTTCTTACGAAGAAAGCGCGATAAACGCTTCGCCCAACGGAAGCAATAACATGTTAAGCGGTATAATCTTCTATAAAGGCAATCTCGACGTTTGCAGAAGATGGATAGACGACGACGGCGTTATAGAAACTTCCGCAAGGGATCACGACTTCGTTGACGGCGTTTGCGCGGTCTGCGGCGAAAAGAACGCGGCGGGCGTTATCTATCAATACAGCGCGACTTACGGCGTTTATTACGTAAGCGGATACGGCGGAACGAGCGAAACCGTCCGCGTATTCGGTAGGTGGAACGACGGTAAAAACGGCGAAGCCGACGTCAAATATATCGCCGCCGGAGCGTTCAGAAATAAAACCGAAATCAGAAGAGTTATTCTCGACGACAATATCGTGAGTCTCGAAGGCTCGGCATTCTGGGGTTGTTCCAATCTCGAATACGTTGCCATGAAAGGTGTAACGAATCTCGACTATGCAAGTCCTTACGGCGGATCTGGAAGAAACAACAATTTCAGAGAATGTTTCAAACTTAAAATTATCGTCGTAAGCAACGCGTTTACGACGAACGTAGGGCAGTTCGGTTGCGGCGCAAGCGATACGAGAAACGAGAATATTCTCGACTTCTACGTTTTCGGCGAAAGCGGAGCGCCTGTCTTGAATACGGACATGGCGGACTGGAACAATCTTCCGTCCGGTAACGTTTATTATTACAGCGAAACCGAAAAATCGGGCTGTTGGCATTACGTCGACGGAGCGGCAACGCTCTGGGCGTGAAAATAAATAATATTAAGGAGTAGAATGATGAGAAAAACGATTAAAGTCCTTATGGCTGTGTTGTGCGTTTCTCTTTCGCTCGGCGTAATAACCGCGTGTAAGAAAACCGAAGAGCCGAAGAAGACGAAACTCGATTCTCCCGTAATATCTTCAAAAGAGTATACGGGCAGTAATCAGAAAGCGACGGTAGCCGAAAACGAGGCTTACGAAGTAACCGTAAACGAGGGCGGAATCAACGTCGGCGACTACGACGTAATTCTTACGCTTACGGATACGAAGAAGTACGAATGGGCTACTCCCGACGCGGACGACAAAACCAAAGTTACGCTTAAATTTACCATAACGAAAGCGACTAACGAAATAACGGTTTTGACCCTTGACGACTGGGCTTACGGCGAAACGCCGAAGACCCCGACCGTTACGGCGAAATTCGGCACGCCCGAGTTCACGTACGCGACGAGCGAAAACGGCGAGTATACGGCGACCGTACCTTCCGCGGTAGGCGAGTATTGGGTAAAAGCGACCGTAGAAGGCACAGACAACTATACCGCCGCTACAAAGATCGCTCAATTTGAGATAAAGAAAGCGGCTGCAACGGTTACGACCGCTCCTGCGGCGAAAACGGAACTCGTTTATAACAGAAACGCGCAGGAACTCGTTACGGCAGGCGCGGCAAACGGCGGAACGCTCAACTATAAACTCGGCGACGGCGAATGGGGTACGAGTATTCCCGCGGCGACCGACGCAGGCGATTATAAAGTATATTACAAAGTAGTCGGCGACGGATCGCATAGCGATACCGCCGAAACCGAAATTCCGGTAACTATCGCTCAGGCGACCAACGAAATCGCGGGTATATCCATTGCGGGCTGGACTTACGGCGAAACGGCTAACGAACCGACCGCTACGGCGAAATTCGGTACGGCTACGTTCACGTATGCGACGAGCGAAAACGGAACTTATAGCGAAACCGTGCCCATCGATGCGGGCGATTATTGGGTAAAGGCTACCGTTGCGGAAACGAAAAACTACGCGGGCGCAACCCAAACTCTTAAATTCACGATAGCGAAAGCAGATTCGACGGTTAAAACCGCTGCTGCCGAAAAAGAACTCATTTATAACGGCTCGGCGCAAGAACTCGTCAACGCTGCGACTACCGACGACGGAACTATCGAATATAAACTCGGCAAAGACGGCGCGTGGAGCGCAAATATCCCCACCGCCACAAACGTGGGTTCTTACAAAGTTTATTACAGAATCGTCGGCGATAATAACCATAACGATTTTGAAAACGAAATTTTGTCCGTAAACGTTACCATCTCGAAGTTGAAAATAGCCAAACCCGCTGCCGATACTACAGTATTCACTTATAGCGGAAACGAGCAAACTTATAACGTGGCGGCGAACGACCGTTATACGGTAAGTAACGACAAGCAGACTGACGCGGGCAATTATAAAGTTGCGGTCGCGCTTAAAGACAAAGCGAACGTAAGTTGGGCAGACGATACGACCGCCGATTTGAGTTTCGATTTCAATATCGGTAAAAAATCCGTCGAAGTCGTATGGACGAAAGCCGATAGTTACGTTTATAACGATACCGCTTTGATCGCTCCTACCGCCGTGATGACTAACGTAAAGGGTGAAGAAGTAGCCCTTACCGTAAGCGGGGAAACGCTTGATAAAGCGGGTACGTTCACGTTTACCGCAACTACCGAAGATACCAACTACGAACTCACGAACGCTACTTGTTCCGTTACGGTCGTACTTTATAACGAAATTACGGAGTTCACCGTAACCGCCGAGTTAAACTGCGACGAAACGCCCGATATAAACGCTACGGCAAAACACGGCGAAGCGAAATATTTCTACGCCGAAGCCGAAGACGGCGAGTATAAAGAAATAACGAGCGAAACCGTTTTCGCACCCGAAAAATTATATTACGTTAAAGCGGTAGTTGCCGCAGGCGAAAACTATATCGGAGCGACGAGCGAAATCAAGACGTTTATCAAAAACCACGAATATAACGAAAACGGAAAATGTGTAAAAGGCGACGCGTATAACACTGCGGGCGTAACTTACGCTTACGGCGCAGATAAAGGCGAATATTACGTTACGGGTTGCGCGGACAGCGTTACCGAATTGGTAATTCTTCCCGCGTATAACGACGGCGAACACGGCGAAAAAGCGGTAACTTACGTCGCTCATAGCGCGTTTGCAGGTAAGACGAATATCGTTAAAGTTATTTTGCCGGAAAGCGTAACGGATTTAGGCGGAAGTTCTTTTGCAGGATGTTCGAATCTTGTTTACGTCTATATGCCCGGTGTAAAATCGCTTATTTATGCGGTAGACGGCAGACCCGACGGAAAGAAAGACTGCAATAATAACTTCTTGCAATGTTATAAATTGACCACCGTAATAATCGCTTCCGATTTTTACACTAATACCCAACAATTTACCAACGGTAAGGGTGATATATCCAGAATCGACGGCGCGGTTCTTGAATTCTACGTAAACGCATCGGCAGGCGCGCCGAATCTTGAAGGTAACAACAATTTGTGGACGGGTAACGTATTCTACAAGGGCGACGCGACTAAATGTATGCAGTGGAATTTCGATGAAAACGGCAACGTGATTCACGGCGCGTCCGAACACGATTTTGAAAACGGCAAATGTAAAGTTTGCGGCAAATATAGCGACGAACTCACGCAAGGCGTCGTTTACGAATACGACAGAGAAGAAGGTTGCTACTACGTCGGATTAAATAGAACGTTAAACGTTTCCGAATTAACGATTTTGGATAAATATAACGACGGTATACACGGCGAAAACGGCGTAACGTACGTAAGGAATTGCGCGTTTATGGAAAACCCCTATATAACCAAAGTTATATTACCCGAAAGCGTGACGCTTTTGGACGGCGGAGTGTTTATGAATTGTCCGAATCTCGAGTACGTTTCGATGACAGGCATCGTAAATATGCCATTCGTTGGCGGGCAATCAAGATATTATGTCCAGAACTACGATACTACCAACAACTTCACGTTCTGCGCAAAATTGAAATACGTTATAGTAAATAAAAACTTCAATTTGTACTACACGACTACCGATGCCAGACAATTCCATGGTGGGGAAAACGGTACGGCAGACATCTTCGTAGACGGAAGCAAAGCGGAGAGTAGCGTAAACTGTGCGAGAAGCGATGGCAACAATT
The DNA here is from genome assembly GCA_000437515.1 of Acidiphilium sp. CAG:727. Lineage (GTDB taxonomy): Bacteria > Bacillota > Clostridia > Christensenellales > Borkfalkiaceae > UBA10281. The sequence continues at coordinate 18,477 of FR898485.1, forward strand.
TGCTCACCGGTAATATTTATTACAAAGGCGACGCGAGCAAGTGCTTGCAATGGAACTTCGGCAGCGACGGCATAACGATTGAACACGGGGGAACCGCGCATCATTTCGTAAACGGAATTTGCGAAAACTGCGGCGAAAAAGACGCAATGGGCGTTGAATATAAGTTTTATAACGGAACTTACTACGTCTCTAAGTATACGGGAACTGCCGAAACCGTCAACGTGTTCGGAGAATGGAATGACGGAGAGAACGGCAATGCAAACGTAACTTTCGTTAAAAACGGAGCATTTAGCGGAAATCCCTATATTAAAAAAGTAATCTTCCACGAAAACATAGCAACTCTCGACGGCGAAGTTTTCAGCGGTTGTTCAAATCTTGAATTCGTTTCGATGAAAGGCGTTGCAAATCTTGCATTGCTCAATCTTAGTAACAAAAAAATTTATACGGGTGAATGTTATTCATCGAATAACTTCATGAACTGCGGCAAACTTAAAGTAGTAATCGTCGGTAAGAATTTCAACTGTGATCCGCAAATGTTTAAGATTTGGGGCAATGACAATATTACAGCCTGCACGGATATCTACGTCGAAGGAAGCGAGGAAGAAAGTAATATAGTTTTAAGCAACGATCAAAACGCTTTACTTACGAAAACCGTTTACTATTACAGCGAAACCGCACAATCGGGTTGCTGGTATTATGACGGCGACGGCAACGTTGCTTTGTGGGCATAATAAACACTAAGAATTAAAGGCAGGTACGCTTTCCTAAACGAAATATCGCGGCGGAAAGCGTATTTGCGTTAAAAATCGATTATGAAGAGTAAAATTAAAAGAATAATATTGCTTGCGTTATGCGTTGCGTTAGCGGGTTGTTTCGCCGTATTTGCGGGCTGCGGGTCGGGTAAACCCGAAAAAGAAACCGTTACCGTTGATTTTATTCAGAGCGGTGAAACGAAAGCGCAAATCACCGTCGAACGCGGCAAAAAAATAGACGAAGAGAGCGTTCCCGCGCCGAGCGCGGAAAGAGAAAACTGCGTTACCGAATGGAATTTTGATTTTGACTTACCCGTAAGCAAAAATACGACGGCAGATACCGTTACGTATACGCGGGGGTTGAGTTTTTCAAAGTCGTTAAAGGGCGATTATTATCTCGCGACGGGCTATAACGGCGAAACGCCGGATTTATATATGCCCGACTATTATAAGGGAATGCCCGTCAGTTCGATTCAAGCCGAAGCGTTCAGGGGCAATCAGGCTATCGTTACGGTCAGATTTCCGTCTGCGCTCCTTTCGGTTGCGAACGGCGCGTTCAAAAGTTGCAACAATTTAACTTCCGCAATGTTGCCCGACACCGTAACCGCGATAGGCTCGTCGGCTTTCGAAGACTGTTCTTCGCTTACGGAATTCAGAATTCCGCCGCTTATAAAAACGATTACTTCGCGTATGGCGCAAGGGCATAAATACGACTTTTTAGCCCTGCCGGAAGGCGTTACCGTAATAGAGTCTTACGCCTTTGCAAGTCATATGTCGTCTATCGTTTTACCGCGTAGCCTTAAACGAATCGAAAACGTCGGCATATGGGCGAATTTGCGTAAAATTTACTACGCGGGCAGCGAGTTCGAATGGCAAAAGGTAAACGTTTCGAGCGAACCCTATACGGGTACGGGCGGCTTTACTTTTTCGGCGAAATCTATAACGACCGAAATCGCGACGTTGTATTTTTACAGCGAAGAAAAGCCTACTCGCCCCGGCAATTACTGGCATTACGTTTCGGGGGAAATTACGATATGGGAATAACCGCGAAAAAAATAGATTTGTCAACGCTTCTATGTAAAGACTTAAAGCCGTATAAAGACGGAAAAATCTGCACGCAGGCGTTTAATTACGCCTTTCAAAACTATTCCGAAATTTATATTTCCGCAGGCGTTTATTATATCGATAATTCGCTTATAGTGAAATCGAATACCGAAATCGTCGCGGATAAAAACGCCGAAATCGTACTTATAAAGGGTGTTAAAACTCTGCTTTTAAGAAACGAAAGCGTAGTCGACGGATCGTATAAAAGCGCCGCTTTTGCGCCGACGGACGAAAATATTTATATCGAAGGCGGTGTGTGGGCGGAAGAAAACACAGAAAGGCTCGGTTACGGCTTGTCGGGTTGTTTCGACGAAGATAATACGCTTAAAGGCGTTTCAACCTGCTTTTTGTTCAGCGGCGTAAAAGGGCTTACTCTTAAAAACATTACTTTCCGCAACACAGCGGGGTTTGCCTGCCAGATCGGCAGGGTAGACGGCTTTTCGATAGAAAACTTAAAATTCGAGAATTGTTTCGCCGACGGGTTGCACGTAAACGGCGGAACGGTAAACGGCGAGATTAAAAATCTTTACGGGCATACCGAAGACGACCTTATCGCGCTTAACGCTTACGACTGGGATAATTCCGCGATAAATTTCGGGCGGATAGAAAACGTTACGGTCGACGGCGTATACGCAAGCGGCGGCGAACACGCGCATAAGTCCATACGTATTCAACCCGGCGTTTACCCGTATATAAACGGCGAAACGGAAGACTGTTTCGTCAAAAATCTTACCGTTAAAAACGTAAGCGGCGTAGCGACTTTCAAACTCTATCTTCAAACCCCCGCTTATACGGAGAAACCCGAAAAAAACGTCGGGGTCGGAAGAATCGAAAATATAGTCTTCGAGAATATTTCCGCCGACACCCGCGAACCCGTCGACAAACAGCCGAATTACCTTAACGGCGACCCGATAACGGGCAATTTCGCGACGTTCGAAGTCGGAAGCAACGTAAACGGGTTTACCCTTAAAAACGTTAAAACGAGGCTTGACAGAGCGAAATATCCAAACTCTTATCTTCTGACGGCAGGACCGAAATCACAATATATAAAAGAGAAAAAACTCGAACTTTTCGACCCGTACGTAAATTGCGTTTTAAGCGGCTTACGTTACGAAAACGTATACGTCAACGACGAAATCGTCGTGGATATATCGCCGTTTGTAAAAGAGATCGAATTTAATAATTTATATCCTTCCGAATTGCCGTTCGGCAAAGGAAGAATAGAAAAGGAGCAGAAATGAGCAAAGGAAGATTTACGATTCCTACGGACGAAAGTTTCGTAGAAGGAACGAAGATAATTGCGGAGAAATGGGGCGCGGACGCGGTAAGAGATTGCGACGGTACTAAATTACCCGCAAACGCAGGACAGTTCGGCAAGGTGTATAACACGTACTTTATAGTGCGCGGAGATAACGAGTGGGCGAGAAAACACCCCGAAGAAGCGCAGAGAATATTCCTGCTTTCAAACCGCAACCCGGCGACGGAAGAAAAACTCGAAATAGAGATAATGAAAGGCTTTTTAGCCGACGAATTCGACCCCGACTATTCTTATATCGATCTGTGGCAGGTATACGACCGTACTACGGGCGAAGAGATAAAGAGTTGGAAGGTATGTCAGAAGAAAGGCGTGGTAGAAATAGAAAATTGTAAGCCTTTCCACGAATACACCGTAACGTTCCTTGCGAGAGTAACGTGGCACCCCGTGCAGATATATAACTATCTTACTAACGAGTGGACCTGCGAAAAACAACTCACTTACGACCCCGCATTCCCGAATACGAAGAAGTATATCGTGGAGCATATGAAGAAGTGGTGCGAAGAAAACCCCGAAACGAGCGTTGTAAGATTTACTACGTTCTTGTATCAGTTCACGCTCATCTTCAATAATCTCGGCAAAGAAAGACAAGTGGAGTGGTTCGGTTACGGTCAGACCGCAAACCCCGTTTTAATAGCGGACTTTGAAAAGGAAAGCGGAATAAAACTCGTAGCCGAAGACTTCGTAGACAGCGGGTATTATAACAATTGTTTCAGAACGCCCACCGAAAAGTTCAGAAAGTATATGGACTTCGTAGAGAGATTCGTAAGCAAAACCGTAAGGGAACTCGTGGATATAGTTCATAGTTACGGCAAAGAAGCGATGATGTTTTTAGGCGACGACTGGATAGGCAGCGAGCCTTACGGCGAGCATTTCAAGGATATGAATCTCGACGCGGTGGTCGGCTCGGTCGGCGGCGGCGTAACGGTAAGAATGTTATCCGAAATTCCTTACGTAAAATACCACGAAGGCAGATTTTTACCGTATTTCTTCCCCGATACGTTCTTCGACGGAAACGAAGACAACGCGGTAGACGAACTCAACCGTAACTGGCGAACGGCAAGAAGGGCTATTATGCGTAAACCCATAGACCGTATGGGCTTCGGCGGGTACTTGTCTTTGGCGGCAAAGTTTCCGAAATTCGTGGACAGAGTAGCGGAGATTGCCGACGAATTCAGAACGATATACGACGCGGTGGACAATAAAAAGCCGTATTGCAGATTAAAGGTCGGACTTCTTAACGCCTGGGGCAAAAAGAGAAGTTGGATGAGTCACATGTGCGCCCACGAACTGTGGTATCAGCAGATATATTCCTATCAGGGTATACTGGAGGCCATAAGCGGACTTCCGGTGGATATAGAATTCTTGTCTTTCGACGAAGTTAAAAACGGAGTACCGCAGGATATAGACGTGATAATAAACGCCGGAGACGCGTATACGTCGTATTCAGGCGGAAAGGCGTGGCTCGACGAAAAGTTGCAGACGGCTGTACGCAAATTCGTGTATAACGGCGGAGGATTTATAGGGGTAGGAGAACCTACGGCGTGCGAAGGCAACGGAAGATATTTCCAACTTGCCGACGTGATGGGCGTAGACGAAGAAATAGGCTATACTCTCTCGATCGATAAATACAATATACAAAAAGTAAAACACGAACTTACCGACGGACTTGATAATATAGACTACGGCGAAGATAAAAAGAATATCTACGCTCTGGACGGGGCGAAAGTGCTTGACATAACTTTCAGCGACCGTTTCAGAAGAAACGTGAACGTCGGCGAAGTAAAAATGGCGGTAAACGAATACGGCAATGGCAGAAGTTTTTATATAACGGGCATACCGTACGGTTTTGAAAACAGCAGGCTTTTGTATAAGGCTATGTGCTACGTTGCGAATAAAGACTTAAACGTCTGCTATTCGACGAATACGGCTACGGAATGTAACTATTATCCGAGCGCGAAGAAATACGCGATAGTAAATAATTCCGATAGACCGCAGACGACCGAATTTTACGATATACAAGGCAATAAGACGATTATTAACCTTAAACCTACCGAAATAAAATGGATAAAATCGAATTGAAAACCGAATGTTGGGACGAAGGCGCGCCGATAGGCAACGGCAAAATCGGCAGTATAGTTTACGGCTCGAACCCGATAAAAATCACCGTCGACAGAACGGATTTGTGGGATCTTCGACCGAACGAAGTTACCCTTGAAAAAGGATTTAACTACGCGAATCTCGTTCGTCTTTCGACGAGCGGGATACCGGAAGACTGGAAAGAACGCGAAAGGCTGTTCGAAGATATTTTTATGGGCAAACCGTACCCCTCGAAGATAACGGCAGGCAGAATAGAACTCTTTTTTACTCCGCGACTTGAAGACGCGAGATACGTTCTCGATACGTCGTCGGCAATCGTAAAAATTTACGACGGCGACGAACTCGTCGCCGAAATCTTTACCGATTATATCTCGCTCGTCGGGGTTATTAAACTCCGCCGCGAAGCGGACTTGAAATTACACGTTCCTACCTATCTTTCTTCCGCTTCCGAAACCGGGTCGGGGATAGGCGACAAAGACGTGGGCGTTACGCTCGGTTACCCGAAAGCCGAAATTAAAACGGACGGCGATTTTAAGTGGTACGAGCAAAAAACGCACACCGATTATTCTTTCGGTATCGTTACTAAAAATGTCGGCGACGAAATTTACTATACGCTCGCGACGACCGACGACGATAAAGACTACGTTTCTTTCGCGAAAAACGCGCTTGATGCCGCCGTGGAAATCGGCTTCGATAAATTATTCGTCGCGCATAAACGCTCGTGGCAAAGGTGTAATAAAAAATCGTCGGTAAAAACGGGCGATAAACTTTTGGACGACACCTATAAAAAGAGTTGGTATCTTTTCAGATGCTGCTCTCGAAAGGGTTGTTACCCCATGCCGCTTCAAGGCGTGTGGACGGCGGATAACGACAGTCTGCCGCCGTGGAAAGGCGACTATCATCACGACACCAATACCGAACTGTCTTATCAGTCGTATTTAGCCGCGAACAGAATAGACGAGGGCGTTTCTTTCGTAGAATACCTCTGGAAACTTCGCCCCGCGTTTAAGAAATTCGCGAAAGAATTTTTCGGCGTTAAAGGGATTCTTATTCCGTCGTGTTCGACTCTGGACGGCAAACCCATGGGCGGCTGGGCGCAATATTCGCTTTCGCCCACCATGACTATATGGGCGGCGCAGAGTTTCGACGATTATTACGAATATACCGCGGACGAAAAATTCTTAAAAACCCGCGCTTATCCGTTTTTCAAAGAAGTCGGATCGGCGATAAAGGGTATACTTAAAGAACGCGACGGAAAACTGTATCTGCCGCTTTCGTCGTCGCCCGAAATTTTCGACAACGAACCGAAAGCGTACCTTACGCCGAACTCGAACTTCGATTTGTCGCTTCTGATTTATCTTTATAAAACGCTCGTTAAATACGCCGGAATACTCGGCGAACCGACCGACGAATATAAAGAAATTTTGTCGAAATTCGACGATATAGCAATCGACGAAGACGGCGTTATAATGCTCGATAAAACGCAGCGACTTCCCGAAACGCATCGCCATTTTTCGCACCTTATGAGCCTTTATCCGCTTCGGCTTATCCCGTACGATACCGACGAGCATAAACGCGTCTATAACGCGACTATCGCGCATTTAGAGAGTTTAGGCACAGGCTATTGGGTGGGGTTTTCTTTCCCGATGGCGGCGCAGATTTACGCTTTGAGCGGGCGTGGCAATTCGGCTTACGAAAAACTTACGCAGTTTGCGAAGGGTTTCGTCGGCGAAAACGGTTTTCACCTGAACGGCGATTATAAATATTACGGCTATACGTGGTTTCATTACCGCCCGTTTACGCTCGAAAGCCTGTACGCTTTTTGCGACGCGCTTCATCTGCTTTTAATCGACGGTTTCGGCGGCGAAATCAAACTCTTTTCGGCTTTGCCCGACGAGTGGAAAGAAAGAGAAATCGAAATAAAAAATATCCGCGTTCGCGGCGGATTGTCGGTTTCGGCAAAAACGAAAAACGGCAAAATAACTAAACTTTGCGTTAAATCGCCGACGGACAAAACCGTTACGATAAACGGCGCGGCGTACAGCCTTAAAAAGGGCGAAAACGAAATTATCCGATAACGAAATATGAAAATAAATTCCGACGTTACGGCGGGCATTTCCGTCGTTTACGACAAGATAATAAAAATGCCGCCCGACGGCGTAAGGGTGTTTTCGGTAAGCGTAACTTCGACCGAAGACGCAGGCGTTTATCTGCGGTTTGAAAATTTAGCCGCAGTTTGTCTTAACTGCAAGGGCAAAGACTATCTCGGCGAAGATTTCGAAAAAACGGTTAAACTTAAAAAGAACGAACCGCATAATTTTTGGTGCGCGGTAAGGTCTGCGGGCAGCGGTCTTCTGGTGATTACCGATATTTGCGGCGAAGAAATTTTCAAGGGCGATATCCGCGCCGAAATCTTATCGGGTGAAATCGCGGATAATCTTTCAAGGCTCGTCTGGCTCGATTCCGACCTGGCAATCGACAATTCCGTTCCAAAGCCCTTTAAGCCGATAATCTATCGCGACGAAACCGTAAAAATCGCGGGCAGAGAAATAACGTTTGACGATTCGGGGTTTCCTCTTGAATTGACGAGTTATTTTAGTCAGAGCGTTAAAATTTGCGGTACGCCCACGCCGATTTTAAGCGGCGGCGTTAAATTGTCGGTCGGCGACGAAGAATTTTCGAATATATCCGGAACGAACGAAATATACGAAGACAAAGCCGTTATCCGTCGGGTGTCCGAAAGCGAAAATTTTACCATGACGGTCGAAGCGGACGCGGAATTCGACGGATTCGTCGGGTATAAAGTCAGCCTTACCGCTAAAAACGACGTAGAAGTCGACGATATCGCTTTGAAATTACCGATATCTAAGCGTTGCCGTAAATATTTTATAGGGCTCGGCAAAAAGGGCGGGCTGTTCGACGAAAAAGTCGATTGGAAGTGGAACGAAAATTTCGATCAGGACGGATTCTGGGTGGGCGACGTAAACGCCGGCGTAAAAATCAGACTTAAAGGCAAAAATTACCTCAAACCGTTCGTAAATATCTACTATAACCACAGAAAACTCAACAAACCCGAAAGTTGGGATAATTCTGGCAGGGGCGGTATACGCTTCGACGGCGAAAATTTTATCGCTTATTCGGGCAAAAGAACTGTGAAGGCGGGCGAAACCTTACGCTACGACTTCGATATTATAGTTACGCCGACTAAAGAAATCGACCTTAAAAAACAATTTTCGATGCGTTTTTTTCACGCTATGTTCGATTCGGATACCTGGCTTGAAAAGGCGAAAAAAGGCGGCGCGAATATAATAAACGTTCACCACGGCAACGACTTAAACCCGTATATAAACTATCCGTTCGTCGAAGAAAACGCGCTTAAAAATTTCGTTAAAGCCGCGCACGACAACGATATCGAGGTAAAAATTTATTACACTGTGCGCGAACTTACCGTAAATATGCCCGAATTCAAGGCGCTTAGGGATTTTGACCACGAAATTATATCCGAAAGGAATAAAAACGTCGAAACGCTTTCCTGGCAGGAAGAAGCGAAAAAATGGATAGAAGAAAACGTAGGCGGCGACGTTATCCCCGCCTGGCGGCAACCGCTGAAAGGTACAAAATATAACGGATTTTACGATTCGGCAGTCATCACCGAAGGGCAATCGAGGCTGTGTAATTTTTATATCGAGGGATTGAATTACCTTATCGATAAGACGGATATCGACGGTATATATATCGACGACGTGGCGTACGACCGCAATACGATGAAGCGCGTTCGGAAAATTCTTGATACAAAGCCCGACGCGTACATAGATTTTCATCAATGGAACCATTACGCCGACATTGCGGGCAGGGGTAATTGCGCCGTGTTATATACGGAACTCTATCCGTACGTAGATAAATGCTGGATAGGCGAAGGTTTCGATTACGACGAAACACCCGAATTCTGGCTTACCGAGATAAGCGGTATTCCGTTCGGGGTGATGAGCGAGATGATGGATACCGGCAACGAATATCGCGGTCTGACGTTCGGCATGACAAATCGTTTGGGCTGGGAAACGAACGAAAGCGACCCGCTCGATATATGGAAGATATTCGACGATTACGACCTCGGCGAAGCCGAACTTATAGGCTGGTGGGACGATCGTAACGACATGGTTTTGTCAAATCCTGCCGTCCGCGCGACCGAATACATACTTAAAGACAAAAAATACGTCGCCGTTGCGAACTTTTCTTCCGACGAGCAGGAAACCGAAATTTATATGAAGGGCGACGAACGTTACTCGTTTTACGCGCCCGATATAGAGCGGTTTCAACGCGGGCAGACCGTCTGCGGCTCGGTTAAATTGAAGGGCGGCGAAGGATTGTTTTTGATCGTAAATAAAAAGTAACGCTTAATAAAATAACCGATCTGCGGGCGGACGCAATTTTA
>FR898485.1:28211-29033 GCA_000437515.1 Acidiphilium sp. CAG:727
CCCGCCCGCAGTTTATTTTTGATCGTCATACTAAACCGATTTTTTTTCGGCGGTCATCTTCGCGTAAACGTTTTTTATTGCTTCGAGCCCCGCCTTTTCGCCGTTCTCTACCGCTTTGCCGTACGTTTCGATTGCTTTCTTGTAATTTTTTCGCACGCCGAAACCGTTTTCGTAACAAATTCCGAGATTGTGATACGCAACGCCCGAACTACACTTCTCGGCGGCATTTTTGAAACACTTTACCGCTTCTTTTTTATCTTCTTTCACGCCGTTGCCTTGAAGATAGCAAAGTCCGATATTGATAATCGCTTCGTACTCGCCGAAATTATATGCGTCGGTAAATAATTCAAAGGCTTTTTTATAAGCCGACTCGGTTTTGACGGTGTAGTAGTAATAAAGTCCCACTTGCAGACACGCCGACGGATTTTCGCCCTTTACGCTCTTTTTAAGCCAATAAATCGCTTTTTCTCTGTCGGGAGTTACGCCGTAATAGCCGCACGCATACGCCATACCGAGATTATATTGCGCGGCGGCGTTTCCGAGTTTTGCGGCTCGTTTGAAAAGTTTAAGGGCGGTTTTCTCGTCTTTTTCAAGTCCTAATTCGTCGCCGAGATACGCTTCCGCCATTCTCTCGATAGCGTCCGGAAAGTCCATTTCCATAGCCGCCTGATAGTATCGTAAAGCGTTTTTATAATCTTTCTTTTGCTCTTCGCAAATCGTCGCAATCGCCCAATATAGTCCGACAACCTCCAACTCACACTGCGCGAAACAATCGAGCGCATCGTCGTATTTGCCTTTATCATAATAATAATATCCTAAATC
>FR898486.1:0-1570 GCA_000437515.1 Acidiphilium sp. CAG:727
CGTCGAATTTACCGCGGTAAATTCGACGGTTACCGTCGAATTCAAACTCTTAAATGAAAATGATACGGAGTGGAAACCCGTAGTTTCGTTCGGCGATACCGATACCGTCGGTTATATGTCTTTCAGTTCTACCAACTGGACTAATTTCACGGTGGATAACGTTTCCGTAAAAAATCTCGATAAGTACTACGAAGAAGGAAATTACCCCGACCTCGTAATTTCGGGCGACAGCCGTCAGACCTTTAACGCGGCAAACCCCAAAGACCTTACTTTCAACGTAAACGTAGGCAAATACACCTTCGAACTTCTCGGCTCTAAAATAACCGAAAACGACTATATCGTAGACGAAGTAGACAATACGATTACGATAAAGAAAGAATTTTTGCAGAAATTCCCGTCGGGTACGCGTAACTTCTATATCCGTAACCAGTTCGGCGAAGAATTAAGGGTGGTTATCGATATCAGAAACGACGGTTCGTCGGGTCAGACCGCTAAAAAGAGCGGTTGCGGCTCGTCGGTCGGTATGGCTGCGATGTCCGTATTTGCCCTGCCTGCGGCGTTATTCGTTGCGGATAAAAAACGGAGGCAAAAATGAAAAGACCTAAAAACGAGCGGATAACGCTTACGATAGTATTCGTTATATTCGTCTTGTACGCGATATCGCTCATATATCCTTTCGTTATGATGTTTTATAACAGTTTCAAGTCGTCTGCGGACTTCTTCAAGGATATATGGTCGTTGCCGAGCAACCCTACCACGGCTAACTATAAAGCCGTGTTCGAGTATAAATTCTCTAAAACGGGCATTTTCGGAATGTTCTTAAACAGCGTGATACTCGTAACGGGCGGAGTAGGCATAGGTATTATGCTTTCGTGCATGACTTCTTACGTTATAGCGAAATACCCCTTTAAGGGCAGTAAGTTTATCTATACCATGGTCGTCGTATGTATGATGATTCCGACCACGGGTTCGCTTTCGGCGACTTATAACCTTATGTATAAGTTGAAATTGCTCAATAAATTTTCGGGCAACTTCATTATGCAGGGCGGCTTCGGCGGAGTGTTCCTATATCTGTACGCCTATTTCAAGTCCGTTTCCTGGACTTACGCCGAATCGGCGTTTATCGACGGCGCGGGACACGTAAGAGTGTTCTTTCAGATAATGCTTCCGCAGGTTATCGGCGGCGTAGTGGCGTTCTTCCTTATCTCGTTTATAAGCGCGTGGAACGATTACTTCTCGCAATACCTGTTTATGCGCGCAAAACCGACGATAGCGGTCGGGCTGCAAATGATAGTAAATAAATATCAGAGCAAAAACAACTGGCCTACGATTTTTGCGGCGACTACGGTAGTAATTATCCCCACCTTGATTTTCTTTGCGATATTCAGCAGAAAGATCATGGAAAACACTTCCGTCGGCGGCATAAAAGGTTAAAATAAGAAAATTTATAGTCGAAAGACTTGAAATTATAAAGGAGAATGATGAAAAAATTCAAAGCAATGTTTATCGCGTGTCTTTGCGCGGTAACAACCTTCGTAACTCTCGGCGCGGTCAAGTCTACGACCACCGC
>FR898486.1:1580-3540 GCA_000437515.1 Acidiphilium sp. CAG:727
AAGTCTACGACCACCGCCCGCGCCGACGACACTACAACGGACTATATCTATAGAGATACGACCGTTGCAGCCGTCTCGGTTAATGCCGATTTGCCTACCTATCCGAGGCTTGAACTTACGGGTACGGACTTCAAGGACAGTACCGGAACTTATAGCAAAGGTAAAGATTATACTAACGTTAGTAGTCTTAATACTTTTACCAAAATAAAAATCGACGGAACCGCCGTAGGTTCGGTTTGGGACGGTAATATTACCGACCCGTATCTTAATATGTTTGATAATTCGGTAGACAGATTTGCGTTTAAGTTTGAAAATTTTCCGACTGCTACCGAAGTCGTAATCGAAGAAGGTTGCGAATTTCCTTCCTACGCGCTCTGGAGCGGAACGGGCGATAAAATCGTTTATAAAACGACGGAAACCGCCACGTTCAAAAAAGTGGACGGCGCGTGGGTAAAACAAGTTTCCGATACTTTTGAGTATGTAGACACAAGCGTTACGTCGCTTACGACTGTTGACGGTTGGGACGAGATGGGCTTTATGTGGTTTAATCTGTCGGTCTGCGACTACACCGGAGCGAGTAACTTCGATAAAAAGAAAGATTATACGTACATAAACGCGCTTAACACGTTATCGCATATAAAAATCGGCGAAACGACTATCGGCGGACAATGGGATAAAGATGCGAACGATCCGTATATCAATCTTTTTGCGGAAAACGCTTTTACGTTTAAGGCTGCCGGTTTCGTTTCTGCTACGGAAATTACCGTCGAAGCGGGTTGTGAATTTCCGTCGTATGCTCGTTGGAATGCGGGTTCAAACGTTGTGTACAGAACAACCGAAACCGTTACGTTCAGAAAGGTAAACGGCGCGTGGTATAAAGTTTATATCGCTACGTTCGTAGACGAAGCGGGCAATGAACTCGGCAAAGCGACTTTCACCACTGCCGACGCAGATCTGACTTATCCGACATACGAAGCCGACCCCGCGTATGATTACGTGTGGACGAACAACGAAATCAAAGCCGAAAACATTACAGTTACGCTTACCAAAACGATTAAGACTTTCGACGTAATTATCGGCGACGCAGCGGCGGTTAAATATAATTACGGCTCTAAAATTACCGCGCCCGAAAACCCGACCAAAACGAAAGACGGCTATACCGTTACTTTCGACGGTTGGTATAACGGCGAAACGAAGTGGAACTTCGAAACCGATACGGTAACGAGCAACGTAACGCTCGTTGCGAAGTTCAACGAAACCATTAACACTTATAGCGCGAAGTTGGTACTTTGCGACGGAACGGAAAAAGACATTTCGTATACGATAGAAAACAGAGCCGAAAAACTCGCCGAAGCGAAAGCATTCCTCGGCACTAACGACGCTCAATATACTTATACGAACGATTTGCCGACCGAACTTCCGCTCGAAAACGGCAGAACTTATACCGAAACGAGAACGCTCAACGAATACGACGTAAAAATCGGCGAATCGGCAACCGTTAAAGTCGCTTACGGCAATAAACTTACCAAGCCCGAAAGCGATCCGACCAAGGATATGACCGCCGATAAAGTTTATACTTTCGACGGCTGGTATAACGGCGAAACGAAGTGGAACTTCGAAACCGATACGGTAACGAGCAACGTAACGCTCGTTGCGAAGTTCAACGAAACCGCGAGAAAGTATACCGTTACGATAACTTTCGTCGGACTTGAAAAAGACGAAGTTACCTTGCAGGTAGAATATAACGGAAGGGTAGATTTCTCCGCTTACGCCGAAGACGGATATAATATGACTATCAAAAACGGCGAAACCGAAATTAACGGACTTACCGTAACGGGCGACGCAAATATTACCGTTACTTACGCTAAAAAACCTGCGGCTGCTAAAAAAGGTTGCGGCGGCTCGGTAAACGGCGTAATGCCCGTACTTGCGATTTTGTGCCTTGCGGGCGCTGTCGTAG
>FR898486.1:3612-3829 GCA_000437515.1 Acidiphilium sp. CAG:727
CGCCGCTCCGCCCGAAAAACGGTTTATATGGAAAATTTATCACGGTTCGGCGTAATGCTCGATTGTTCGCGCAACGCCGTAATGAAACCGCAAAAAATCAAAGAATTTATAGATATTCTCGCAAAAATAGGTTATAATACGCTCGAACTCTATATGGAAGACACTTACGAAGTAGAGGGCGAGCCTTATTTCGGTTATCTTCGCGGCGGGGGTTCTG
>FR898486.1:3851-4828 GCA_000437515.1 Acidiphilium sp. CAG:727
GGCGGGTATTCTGCCGCCGAATTAAAAGATCTGGATAAGTACGCGGCTGAAAAAGGGATAGAACTCATTCCTGCAATTCAGACACTCGCGCACTTCAATAACCTTGCCAAATTGCCGCATTACGAAGATATTATAGATATCGGCGATATTTTGCTGGTCGAAAACGATAAGACTTACGCGCTTATCGACAAAATGTTTTCGTCGCTTTCAAAAACTTTTACTTCTCGTATCGTAAATATAGGCATGGATGAGGCGCATTACATAGGGCTCGGCAAATATCTCGACGAACACGGATATAAAAATCGTTACGAACTGCTTTTAGGGCATCTTGAAAGGGTTGCCGAAATAGCCGATAAATACGGTTTTACGCTTCATATGTGGAGCGATATGTTTTTCCGTATAGAAAACTGCGGCAAATATTACGGCAAAGACCTTTGCGTTTCAGAAAATCTTTCCGAAAAAATCCCGGCAAACGTCGAACTCGTCTACTGGGATTATTACCATACCGAAACCGAAGATTACTTAGCCATGATGCAGGCTCATAAAGCCATAAAAAGCGATTTCTGGTTCGCCGGCGGGGCTTGGTGCTGGGGCGGTTTTGCGCCGTTCAACGGCTATACGCTTAAATCTATGAAAGCGGCAATGCAAGCCGTAAATAAATTCAACGTCAAAAACGTGTTTATAACCATGTGGGGCGACGACGGCAAAGAATGTTCTTTTTTCGCTCTTATCCCCGCGTTGTACGCCGTAAAACAATACTCGCTCGGCGTGTTCGACGAAGAAAAAATCGCGCAAGGCTTCAAGGCTTCGTTCGGTATCGACTTTTACGATTTTCTGCTTCTCGATATTCCTAATCTATTGCCCGTAAAACACGAAGAACTCGAAACGCCGTGCAAAGCATTTTTGTATAGCGACCCGTTTTTGGGGCTGCTCGACGACCTTGCCGAAGAGGAAGGAAAAATCGCCTACGGCGAATA
>FR898486.1:4857-11746 GCA_000437515.1 Acidiphilium sp. CAG:727
TATGCCGAAAAATTAACGAAAGCCGCGGGCGTGGCGGGTAAGTACGGATATATTTTTACCGCGCTTTCTTCGCTTTGCCGCGTTTTAGAACTCAAATACGATTTGGGCGTAAGAATCCGTAAAGCCTATAAGGCGGGCGATAGAGCGGAAATCGATAACATTTGTAACGATATATCCGAAATTGTCGAGCGGTTGAAGATTTTTTATAAAGATTACAGAAATTTGTGGTATACCGAAAATAAGCCGTTCGGTTTTGAAATTCAGGACGCGCGCCTCGGCGGACTTTTAACGCGTTTAGAGTCTTGTAAAGACCGTCTTGAAAGTTTCGTTAAAGGCGAGACGAAAAGTATAGACGAACTCGAAACTCCGATTTTGCCTTATCGCGAAAACCCGACGTTATATTTCAGCATTTACCGCCGTCTTATTTCCCCCAGCGAAATTTGATATGATATAATGGCTACAATGCGAAAACGAAGGGCAAAATGAATATAAAGTTATAAGAAAAAGGCGGTAGAACAATGTTCTATCGCCTTAAATCGTATATTATTTGGTTTTCTTTATAAACTTACCGTTTTGACGGGGCTTTGTAAGGCAGTCGTAAGAAATCTTCTTTTCCGCGACTTTTGTCTTAACGATTATCCCGGCAACGCCTTTTACGCAAATGAAAAGGAACCACGGGTGCGACCGCGGTTCCCATTGGTGGAGATAAGGGGATTCGAACCCCTGACCTATGCGTTGCGAACGCATCGCTCTACCAACTGAGCCATATCCCCATAGAGTGATTTTCAGTCAACGCGTACAGTATATCACTTTATTCGGCGTTTGGCAAGAGTTTTTCGCTTTATTTTTCAAAAAAATACCCGAAATTATTGTTATAATTCTTACAATCTTCGTCAACTCGTTTACATTTTATAAAAAAAATGCTAAAATCTTCCCGTAAGATTATTCAGGGGAGGTACGTAATGTCTAAGACCATCGAATATTCCTTTAACGGTTACGCAGCCACGGTGATTACTCCCGACAAGCCGAACGGCAAGTGGATATGGAAAACCGAATTTTTATACGCTTTCGATAAAGCCGAACAGGCTCTCGTCGAAGACGGTTACACCCGCGTCAATTATAAGATAAGCGATATGTACGGCAGTTATAACGCGGTAAGGCTTATGCACGCTTTTCATCTTGACCTTTTGACTCGTTTTCCGCTTTGTAAAAAAGCGAATTTGTTCGGATTCAGTCGCGGCGGGCTGTACGCCTTCAATTATTCGCTTTTTTACCCCGAATACGTGGATAAAGTCTATCTCGACGCGCCCGTGCTCGATCTTGCTTCGTGGCCGTGGGAAGATTCTCCCGAACAGGCGGGGATGCTCGAAGAGTATTGCTTGACGAAAGATACTCTCAAAAAATTCAAAGGCTCGCCGGTTTACAATTTCAAAGAGTTTTTCTCGAATAAGTTGCCTCTCCTCGTAATTGCGGGCGGAAACGACGAAGTCGTAAAATTCGAAGAAAACGCCGGCAAACTTATCGATTACGCGACGAAAAACGGTGAAAATATAAAATATACGGTCAAACCGGAATGCGGGCATCATCCGCACTCGCTCGATGACGTAACGCCGATACTCGACTTTATCGAAAAAGATTAAAAAGTTGAAAACGGGGCAAAATATCTGATAATTTGAAGCCCGAATCTGTGGCTCTGCTGGATTATTTTCATCTCGTCTGCGGTAAAGACTACAAACTCTTTACAGTCGGCGATTTGCCGAAGTCAAGCGGGGCGAACGTTACCGAAGAAGAAGTCGTCGCGATAATCGACCGTCTGGACAAAGACGGCTACGTCGATCTGCGTTATTGCGACGGAAAAGAAATATTGTTAAAGCCGCTTAACAAAGCCTATTCGGCTGACGTAAAACTTCCGATCGACCTTCCGACGGATAAAAAACGATTTCGCGTAACCGTCGAAATCCGACTTATTGCGTTATTTTCGTTTCTCGGCGGAATCGTCGGAGCGATAATAGGCGTTTTACTCGCGAGGGCGATATGCTGAACCGTACCGAACGCGAAGTCGTGCGCGCGACGCTCTCTTTTTGCGGCGAAAGGGAAAGTTGTCTGCTTACGGTCGGTCATTTGCGCTCTCTTACCGACGTACGAAAAATGTCCGAAAGTAAATTGCTTACGATAATGGATTCGCTTGCCGCCGACGGTTATTTCGACGTTATCCGTTGTAAAAAAGGCGACGAAGACGTACTTTGCGTAACTCCGAAAATCAAGGCGAGGGCGTATAAAAGCGAACGCAAGCGATTTTTACGCGATTTATGGCTTAAAATTCTCATAGCGGTCGCGGGCTCTTTGACGGCGTTCGCGGTAACGCGGCTACTGTACAAATTGTTTTAGTTTCACTTATGGAAAAGAAAAAATTCGTTTTACATTCCGAATATAAGCCGACGGGTGACCAACCCGAGGCTATAAAGAGCCTTACCGAAGGTTTTGAAGACGGTCTGAAAAGTCAGGTTCTCGTCGGAGTAACGGGCAGCGGCAAGACGTTCACCATGGCTAACGTCATACAAAACGTACAGCGGCCGACGCTCGTCATTGCGCACAATAAGACTCTGGCGGCTCAACTCTGTAACGAACTCCGCGAATTTTTTCCCGAAAACAGAGTAGAGTACTTCGTATCGTATTACGACTACTATCAACCCGAATCGTATATTCCGTCCACCGATACGTACATCGAAAAAGACCTTTCCATCAACGACGAAATAGATAAACTTCGCCACAGCGCGACGTGTTCGCTGGCGGAACGCAACGACGTAATAGTCGTCGCATCGGTTTCGTGTATATACGGCTTGGGCGCGCCCGAAGAGTATTTCGCGCTTGCCATATCTTTGCGCGAGGGGATGGAAATCGAGCGGAACGAACTTATGCGTAAACTCGTTTCCCGTCAATACGAGCGCAAAGATATTGATTTTACCCGTTCGTCTTTCCGCGTGCGCGGCGACGTGGTGGAGATTTTCCCCGCGTCGAACGATCAGATATATATAAGGGTTGAATTTTTCGGCGACGAGATAGAGCGGATAAGCGAATGCGATTTCGTAACCGGTAAGGCTATAAATACGCTTAAACACGTCGCGATTTTTCCCGCAACGCATTACGCCGTCGGCGACGAAAAATTGGAAGATTCGCTTAAACGCATAGAAGCGGACATGCGTGAGGAAGTCGAAAATTTTAAGCGGCAAGATAAACTATTGGAGGCGCAACGGTTGTTGCAGCGTACTTCTTACGACGTGGAGATGATGCGCGAAATAGGCTATTGCAGCGGTATCGAAAATTACAGCCGTTACTTTGACGGCAGAAAAGAAGGCGAACCGCCGTTTACGCTTCTTGATTATTTCCCCAAAGATTTTATAGTGTTCATCGACGAAAGCCACATGACCGTTCCTCAGATACGCGCTATGTATAACGGCGACAGGGCGAGAAAAGACAATCTCGTCGGATACGGGTTCAGACTTCGTTCGGCTTACGATAACCGTCCTCTTACCTTCGCCGAGTTTTCCGAAAGAATAGGTCAGACGGTGTATATTTCGGCGACTCCCGCCGACTACGAATTGTCCGTATCGGACAATAACGCCGAACAGATTATCCGTCCTACCGGGCTTCTCGATCCGATGGTCGAGGTAAGACCGACGAAAGGGCAGATAGACGATTTGCAGTCCGAAATAAGAAAAGTTATCGATTCCGGCGGAAGAATACTCGTTACCACGCTCACGAAGAAAATGGCAGAAAGCCTTACCGATTATCTGAAAGAGCAGGCTTTCAAGGTGCGGTATATGCACAGCGACGTAGACACCTTGGAGCGTATAGACATAATACAGGAACTCCGCCGCGGCGACATAGACGTGCTTATAGGTATAAACCTGTTGAGGGAAGGTCTGGATATGCCCGAAGTAAAACTCGTAGCCATACTCGACGCCGATAAAGAGGGTTTTTTAAGAAGCGACACCGCGCTGATTCAGACGATAGGCAGAACGGCGAGAAACGCCGAAGGCAGAGTTATAATGTACGCCGACGTGATAACCGACAGCATGAAGCGGGCTATGGACGAAACGGCGAGAAGAAGAAAAATCCAGTCGGAATATAACGAAAAACACGGGATAGTACCCAAAACCATAATAAAGAAGATAGTCAACACGCTCGAAATTTCTAAAAAAGCGGATCCGACTGCCGACGTTAAGGTTAAAGATATTCCCGACGAAATAGAAAAATTGCAGGCTCTTATGAAAGTCGCTTCGGCGAATCTCGACTTCGAGCGTTGTATAGAAATCCGCGATGCGATCGCGAAATTAAAACGCAAGATGCGTCAACGTTAAAAAAACGGCAGGAGTAAACCGATGAAAAATTGTTATAAAGAACTTCCCGCGGGTTATCGCGAAGCAATGTCTTACGACGTAAAAACGGCAAGAACGGGGATACTTATGAACGTTGCCTCGATTTTTATAGCCGTACTCGTATATCTGATACTCGACTTTTCGATTTTCGGAAGGCTCGTCGTTATCGATTTCTTTACGCCGGATAAAAATTTAGGTGATTTGTGGTTGCAGAAATATCTCGTCCGGATTGCGGTAGGTATATCGTTTTTCGTCGTCGGCTTTTTCGTATGCGTGTTCGTAAGCCAGTTATTACAAGCCGCGTTTGCGAGATTGCTGACCGGCGAAAAATCGAAAGTCGGAGCCTCGTGGAGCGCGGTTTACGTCGACTCGTCGCAGTTATATACGACCGAAAAAGTAACCGTTATACCGCTTTTTGCGACCATGGCAATCGTGTCCGTACCGTTGATTGCGGGAATGGTTTTATGCAATTCTTCTACGTGGGGATTGCTTTTCAGAACGGTCTTTTCGGCTTATATCGGCGCGTTGGCGGACGGATATTTTATGCTGATTTTATTTATTTTCGTCTTTCGTAAAGGTTGCCTTATCAAAGACGAAAAAACGAAACATACGTTTTACGTAAAGTCGGATAACGAACGATCATGATAGAATATATTAAAGTAAAAGGCGCGAAAGAAAACAATCTTAAAAATATAAGCGTAGACGTTCCGAGAGATAAACTCGTAGTTTTTACGGGTTTATCGGGGTCGGGTAAGTCCACGCTCGCTTTCGATACGATATTTGCCGAAGGGCAGAGAAAGTATATGGAAAGTCTGTCGAGTTACGCCCGTATGTTTTTGGGGCAGATGGAAAAACCCGACGTAGAGAGCATAGAGGGCTTGTCGCCGGCTATCTCCATAGACCAGAAAACGACCTCGAACAACCCGCGTTCTACGGTCGGGACGGTAACCGAAATTTACGACTATTTAAGACTTTTATACGCGAGAGTAGGCGTTCCTCACTGTCCGAAGTGCGGCAGAGTTATCGAAAAAATAACCGTCGACCAGATTGCCGATAAAGTTACCGCTATGGAAACGGGCAGTCGTATACTCGTAAACGCTCCGGTCGTAAGGGGCAGAAAGGGCGAATACGGCAAACAACTCGAAGGGTACAGAAAAAGCGGGTTTGCAAGGGTAGAAATTGACGGTTCGGTGTACGATTTGTCCGAAGAAATCAAACTCGAAAAGAATATAAAACATAATATCTCGGTCGTCGTCGACAGACTTATCGTCAAAGACGGAATAAGAAAACGCCTTACCGACAGTCTGGAAACCGCGTTAAAACTCGCCGACGGACTCGTCGTTATAGAGTGCGACGGTAAAAGCGAATTGTTTTCGACGAATTACGCCTGTCCCGATTGCGGAATTTCGATAGGCGAAATAGAGCCGCGTTCGTTCTCTTTCAACAATCCTTACGGCGCGTGTCCTAAATGCAACGGTCTGGGATATACTTCTAAAATCGACGAAAAACTCGTTATCGGCGACCCGAACAGGACGCTCCGCGAAGGCGCGCTTACGGTTACGGGCTGGAATCTCGATACGGGCAGAATGACCGAAATGTATTTCAGGGCTTTATCCAAAAGATACGGTTTCGGCTTAGACGTACCCGTAAAGGATTTGCCGAGGGATATACTCGACATCCTGCTTTACGGCAACGGCGGCGAAAAGATAAAAATGTCTTATTCTACCCGCACGTTCAGCGGAAGTTACGATTCTTCGTACGAGGGAGTAATACCCAACCTCGAACGCAGGTACAGAGAAACGACCAGCGATTATACGAAGTCCGAAATAGAGCGGTATATGGTAAGTATGCCGTGCGACGAGTGCCACGGTAAAAGACTTAAAAAAGAGGCTCTGGCGGTAACGGTCGGCGGACTTAATATAGCCGATCTGTGCGATCTGTCGGTCGTTAAAACGAACGAGTTTATATCCTCGCTCGACCTTACCGAAACGCAGCGGATCATCGCGAAAAGCATATTAAAAGAAATAAAGGCAAGGCTTAAATTTTTGATAGACGTAGGGCTCGGTTATCTCACTTTGTCGAGGAGCGCGGGGTCGCTTTCGGGCGGCGAAGCGCAGCGTATAAGGCTCGCTACTCAGATAGGCAGCGGACTTACGGGCGTTTTGTATATTCTCGACGAACCGAGTATAGGTCTTCACCAGAGGGATAACGCGAAACTGATATCCACGCTTTTAAGGCTTCGCGATCTCGGCAATACGCTTATCGTCGTAGAACACGACGAGGACACCATGCGGGCGGCGGATTATATAGTCGATATCGGGCCGAAAGCGGGCGTGCACGGCGGCGAAGTCGTCGCCAAGGGTACGGTCGCCGATATATGCGCCGAACCCCGTTCGATTACGGGCGATTATCTTTCGGGCAGAAGAAAGATAGCCGTACCGTCGTTCAGACACCCGTCCGACGGCAGGACGCTCGGCGTAAAGGGCGCGAAACAGAATAACCTTAAAAAT
>FR898487.1:0-4268 GCA_000437515.1 Acidiphilium sp. CAG:727
TTACGTTACCGGCAAAAAGATACTGAAAATTTTACAGGATTTATCCCGCGAGCGAAACAAACTCGTCGTTATCGTAACGCACAACGCCGCGCTTAAAGATATGGCGGATAAAGTGATAAAGATAAAGAGCGGAAGAATCGAAAGCATCGAAACGAACGACAATCCTAAATCGGTTGAGGAGATAGAGTGGTGAAAACGTATCTTAAAACAGTTCGCAGAATGTTCAAAAAACATCTTATACGGCTTCTTTGTCTTATCGGCATCGTTCTCATATCCGTAGGTTTCATATCGGGTATCGGCTCGCCGACCGATATGATAAAGGACAGCATAGAGAATTATTATACGAAACGGAACGTAAGCGATTTTATCGTAAAAAATAAAACGGGCGGTTTTACCGACGAGCAAATTGCCGCGGTAAAAAACCGTTACGGCGAGGACAACGTGGAAACGGGAATGTCAATAGATATTCAAACAGGTGAAAAAAGATCGCTAAGGCTGTACTTTCTCGATCTTGAAAATACCGCGATCAACGAGCCGGAACTCGTCGAAGGCGAAAAGATAACGGGCGACGACGAAAACTGCGTTTACGCCGAAGTAAAGGATAACGTGATAAAGGGTTTCTCCGTCGGCGATAAAGCGGAAATAGATATTGCGTCCGCGCTTAACTTGCCTTTAGGATATAAAATCAACGTTACGATTAAAGGAATAGTGAGAAGTCCGTTGACGTTCGGAAAAGACGGAGAACCGAGTTATAACAACCCGGAAGACACCGAAATACCGGAGAACGTGACGGGAATAAACGAACTCGATTTACTCGAAAATATTTTATACTGTCCGACTAAAATATGCGATTTTCTGCCGAAAGGCGATCTGTATATAAAAGCGGAAAACCGTAATTTGTTCGGATCTTTTTCATCCGGTTACGAAAAATACGTCGAAAAAGAAAAAATCGAGTTGACCGGACTTTTGGGCGAAGACGTACGCATAATTACGCTTTACGACAATTACAGTTTCAAATCGGTTATCGCCGGCGCGGACAAGGTGCGCGGAATAGGCAATATTTTAATGGTGATTTTTATCGCCGTGACGCTTCTCGTCGTATTGTCGTCCATGATGCGGCTTATGGATGAGGAACGTTCTCAGATCGCTTGTCTGAAAACGCTCGGATACGGTTCGGTAAGTATAGTCGTAAGGTACGTTTTCTTTGCGCTCGTCGCGCTTGCGGCAGGCGGGTTTATAGGTTTTTTCGTGGGATACGGCGTTTCGTGGCTGATATGTTTCGCTTTCGGCTACAGTTACGTCATGCCTCCGATAGCGGTGGTAGTCAATCCGAGTTATTACTTTATATCGCTTGGCGTAATCGTCGCCGTTACGTTGATTGCGGTATTCTCCGTCGGCTTGCGTCTTGCGAATAACTCTCCCGCCGACCTTTTACGGCCGAAACCGCCGAAAAAAGGTAAAAGAATTTTACTTGAAAAAATTCCGTTCGTCTGGAAACGCCTTTCGTTCAGGTATAAGTCGTCTATGAGAAACGTTTTCAGGTATAAAACGCGGTTTTTTATGATGCTCGTATCCGTAGGCGTGTCTGCGGGACTCGTTTTCGCGGGACTTGCTCTTCTGGATATGTGTCTGTTCGACGACTTCGGCTCGCCTGCGATTATCGGGATAGCGATAGTCGTGGTTATTTTCGCGGGGCTTCTGACCGCCGTGGTGATAAACACGCTTACGACCATAAATATAAGCGAAAGAGAAAGAGAAATAGCGACGCTTATGGTTCTCGGATACCACGACGGCGAAATTTGCGGTTATATTTATCGCGAAATATATATCAGCGTGTTTTTGGGGATTATCGTCGGGTATCCCGTAGGAATAGGCCTTGCGACGCTCGTTTTCAAGGCGATAGGTTTCGGAACGGTCGGAAACGTAAGTTGGTTTATGTGGCTGCTCGTGCCGGTCGTCGTATTCGTGTTTGCGCTGCTCGTAACGCTGATATTAAGGCCGAAAATCGTAAAAACAAGAATGAACGAAAGTCTGAAAGCGGTAGAATAAAGAATTTTAACGAATCGACGCCGGATATGCCCGGAAAAATCGTCGATTTTCGATATTGCTTCTCCGTTTGATCTGATATTCTCGTCCGGCACGGGCTCTGCGCTTGCCGGACGGTTTTTTTTGTCAATCGTAATCCCGCAGAATCGAAAATACCTCGGTTTTAGTCCGACGAAAATCAAAAAATAAGCAAATTTCTAAATAAGACAAGTAAATTTCTTATTGAATAAGCAAGATAATAATGTTATAATTATAGCGAAGCCGCAAAGCGGCGATTTTTCACGTTTACGCGGTTGCGTTACGCTCTCATTATATTATGTAATGCGGAACGCGCGCCGCGGGGAAATCAAAGCGGAAGAGGGGTACCCCTCTTCTCGTCTGACGACGAGAAGAATCGTTTAGCGGCAAAAAAATAAAAAGGCAAAAAACAAGTTTTCTTAAACGGAGGAAAGTTTATGAAGAAAAAAGCAAAAAGACTCATCAGCGCGTTGCTTGCGGCAACGGTCGTTCTCGGCGTCGGCGTCGGAGCCACCGGCTGCGGCAACTCCAAGAAAGAAGAGAGAGGTCTGTACGTCCGCAGAGACGACAAGAAATACGACTCTTCCAAAACGCAGATCAACGTATACCTTTACAAAGCGGGCTACGGCGAGGACTGGATTTACGATTACGAAGAGGCTTTCGAGAAGGCGTACGCAAACGTTTCTCTCGAAGAGGGCAAGCAGGGCGTGCAGGTATGGCATACGGGCGATATGTCGAGTTGGACCACCACGAATATGAACCAGAGTCCGTACGATATCTTCTTCTTCGAAAACGAGAACTACTATAATTTTCTCGACGGAACTCTCGAAGATCTTACCGACGTCGTAAAAACCACGCTTCCCGGCGAAAGCAGAACCATAGAAGATAAACTTACCGATCAGCAGCAAAATTATTTTGCCGTTAAACAAAACGGAGATACGACGGGTAAGTATTACGCGCTTCCGCACTACTACGGCACTTACGGTATCGTATACAACGTCGATCTTTTCGATAAAATGGGATATTATTTCGACGAGAACGGAGACATAATCGGCGAAGACAATACGACCGCGGTCAAAAGCTTAGGTCCCGACGGCAGAACGGGTTACGACGAAACGACGAACATCGATTACTCGTTGGACGACGGTCTGCCGGCGACTTACAAACAATTCTACGAACTTTGCGCCTATATCAAGACGTATACCGGTCAGACTCCGCTGTGCTGGCCCGGTAAATATTACGAACACCACCTTCTCAACCTTTACGACAACCTCGTCGCGGGTTACGAAGGTATAGATCAGATGATGCTTAACTACGGTTTCAACGAAGGCGTCGAAACTCCCGTCAAGGCTACCGACCTTATAGAGGTTGACGGCAACGGCAACGTTACCGAACTTCCCGAAACCGAAATCACTACCGCCAACGGCTATGAACTTGCCCGTCAGGCAGGCAAATATTACGCTTATAAATTTTTGAGCGAAATCATGCAGCAGAAAAACGGCTGGTATAATAAAAAAGCGTACACGATTTCTTATACTCACACGGATAACCAGAGAGATTACCTTATGTACGGTACCAGACTCAGTAAAGAAAAGAAGACGACGGCTATGCTCGTAGACGGCCCGTGGTGGCAGACCGAGGCGAAAGCGGCGTTTGAAAATATGGTTAAGAACGGCGGAAACGAATATTCCGCCAATTCGAGAAAGTTCGGCTGGATGCCTCTTCCGCACGCCGACGAAAACAAAGTAGGCGAAAAGCCCGTTTACTCCGATTACCTTAAAACGTTCGTATGTATGAAGAGCGGTTTAGGCACGAGAAAACGCGCGGCGGAAGAATTTATCAAGTTCATTTCCACAGACGAACAACTCGTCGCGTTCACCAAATCGACGGGTACGCTCCGCGGATACAAATACGACATCGAACGGTCGGATAT
The DNA here is from genome assembly GCA_000437515.1 of Acidiphilium sp. CAG:727. Lineage (GTDB taxonomy): Bacteria > Bacillota > Clostridia > Christensenellales > Borkfalkiaceae > UBA10281. The sequence continues at coordinate 3,998 of FR898487.1, forward strand.
GACCGATATGTCCTACTTTACGAAGAGCGTAATCAATTACGTCAAGGGCGCGGACGTCATATACAAATTCTCGGGCGGCAAATTCTATAACGCGAACAACGATAAACTTAAATACGATACCGTATATCAGACTACCATAAGCGGCAGCGTTTACAAAAACCCCGCGAAAGTCATCAGAGAAAAGAAGACTTCCGCGGCGACGTGGTTCAACGAATATTACAAGTCGTTGAGAGGCAACCTTAACTGGAAATAAAAACAAAAATCAGACGGG
>FR898487.1:4310-6465 GCA_000437515.1 Acidiphilium sp. CAG:727
CCCGCCCTCCGAAATCCGAAAAAAGAAGAGAATGATGACTAAGATAAAAGACAAGGTGTTCAAAAGCCCCAAAAGCGTAGTATTTTACGTCGGGTTTATGGCTATACCGGTATTACAATTCGTCGTATTTTACATTATCGTAAACTTCAACTCGTTTCTGATGGCGTTTCAGAACATAAGATCCGTCAGGGTGGGGGATTTTTCTTGGACGTTGAAGAATTTTACGACATGGTTTTCGCTTTCCGGCGACCGCACGGAACTTCTGAACGCGATAAAAATATCGATAAAATCGTATTTGATCACGCTTTGCGTAAGCGTTCCGCTCGGACTGTTTTTCTCGTACTACATCTTCAAGAAGATGCCCGGCGCGATGATATTCCGCTTTATGCTCTTTTTGCCGTCGATCATAATGTCGATAGTTCTCGTTACCATATATCAGAACTTTACCGATTACGTCGTTCAGGCGATGAGGGTTAAATGGTTCCATATGGACGAACTCTCCGTTCCGCTGCTTACGTCGGATAAAACGCGTTACGCGACGATTATGATTTATAACCTGTTCGTCGGTTTCGGAACGACGGTGCTTATGTATTCCAATAAAATGGCGAACATATCCCCGGACGTAATCGAGGCGGCAGAACTCGACGGGGCGAATTCTTTTCAGGAATTCTTCCGTATAGTACTCCCGCAGGCGTTCTCCGTCGTATCCGTATTCCTCGTTACGGGCGTAGCGAGCATTTTCACCAACCAGATCAATAACTTTTCGTTCTTCGAGTATACGGTAAACCCCGATACGGCAACGGTAGGCTTCCTGATGTACAAACGACTCGAAAACGCGCACGGCGACGTAACGAAATACCCGCCGATAGCCGCGCTCGGACTTATGACCACGGTCGTGGCGATACCCGTTACCTTCCTCGTAAGGTGGGTGCTCGAAAAATTCGGGCCGAGCGAAGATTAAGGAGAATAAGACTATGACTAAAACCAAGATGAAAGTTAAAGACGTCAGAAGCAAATTCTCCGTTCTTACGGTAGTAATGCTCGCGCTTCTTACCGTTTATTGTCTGATTCTGATTACCATACTCGGCTGGTCGCTCATGACGGCGTTCAAAGGCACGTTCGATTTCGGCGAAAACGAAGTCGGATTCCCCAAACCCTGGACGTTGGAAACGATAAAAGCGGCGTGGACGGACGCGTCTATGAAAACCTTTCTGACCAACACGCAGGTTTCGAGAGGCGCGATTATATGGAACACGATAGTATACGCGGTAGGGTGTTCGCTCGTAAACACCGTAGTAATGTGCGTGGTGGCGTATCTTTGCGCGAGATACCCCTGTAAATTTTCGAAAATAGTTTACGCCACGGTACTCGTCGTAATGGTAGTGCCGATTATAGGTAACCAGGCGGCGGAATTGCAGATGTCGATCAGACTCTGCTTGTACGACCGTATGTGGGGTATGCTCATAATGAGGGCAAGTTTCCTCGGAATATACTTTCTCGTGTTCTACGATATATTCAAGGCAACGCCCAAAACCTACGCCGAAGCGGCGGAAATAGACGGCGCGGGCGACTTTGCCATAATGCTTCGCGTATATCTTCCGATAGCGGCAAACACGTTCCTTACGATACTGCTTATAAGTTTCATTACTTACTGGAACGATTATCAGACGCCTATGGTCTACGTTCCCGAACACCCCACGCTTGCCGCGTTCGTGTTCGATCTGAGAAGACAATCCGACGAACCGTTCGGCACGACTCCGGGTCGTATGGCGGTTTCGTGGATGGCGCTTCTTCCGGTAGTGATATTATTTATAGCGTTTAACAAAAAGTTACTCGGCAATCTGTCTATCGGCGGTATCAAAGGCTGATCGGCGGTATCAAAGGCTGACGGACATTATAATAAATAACAAAAAAAGAGGAAAAGATGAAAATCAAAAAACGACTGATTCTTACGTTTGCCTGCGCGGCTACGGTCGCGTTCGGCGCGAAGTTTGCGAAAACTTCGGTTTCGGCTGCGGAGTGGCAGGAAATCACGCTTGCGGAAACGTATTCGTACGGCGCGACGGTCACCGTTCCCGAAAGGACGGTTACCGCGAACGGTACGAGTAAAACCGCTACGGCGTACGTTACTTTCCCCGACGGCAGCGTAAATTTG
>FR898487.1:6488-7110 GCA_000437515.1 Acidiphilium sp. CAG:727
CGGCTACGACGATTACCGCCGACGTTTTCGGAATTTACACGGTAAACTATTACGCCGAAATAAACGGTAAACATTATAGCGAAAGCGAAACTTTCGAAGTAGAACGGAAGGCGTATGCGGTGGGAACGGAGAACAGTTCCGTCGAATACGGACACTACGATAAATACGGGGCGGACTCGGACGGTCTTATCGTAAGACTCGCGAATAAAGACACGCTTACGTTTTCGAACCTTATAGACGTTTCGGATATAACGAAATCGGATTATCTTATCAGGGCGTTTATAACCCCCGACCAGCAAGGCACTCCCGATTTCAGCAGATTCGTGGTTACTCTGACCGATTCCGAAGACGATTCGGTATACCTTCGTCTTCACGTCAACCGTTATATATCCGATCAGTCGGGTTTCGGCGTTTGCTTTGCAATGGCGGGCGGCAACGGTCAGGATATGGTCGGCTACGAAAAGAATAAAGGTCTGCACGTAAACGACGGCGTAGGTTCGGTTATGGAAAACACGTCGTTCAGAGCGCAGAGGCAGACGGCTTGGAGCGGCGCCGCCTATAACGTCGCGCCCGATACCGTGTCGTTTACGCTTTCGTACGACGCGGCGACCAATCAGGCTTA
>FR898488.1:0-3388 GCA_000437515.1 Acidiphilium sp. CAG:727
CAGGGGAGACGCGATTCGAACACGCAACCTACGGTTTTGGAGACCGCTACTCTACCGTTGAGCCACTCCCCTAAGCATACATATTCTACACTAATTTATCGTTTAAGTCAAGAAAAAGTATGCCTGTTTTCAAAATTTATTTATAGGTTTTTATCGCTTAAAAACTTCATTTTTTCGCATTCGCCGTTAAGAAATCGTTTTACTTCTTTCCAGTCGGGCATGTACCTTGAAAGCATAGACTTAAACCCTGCGCCGTGATTTGCGTATCGGATATGACAAATTTCATGCAACACGACGTATGAGATGCATTTTTCGGGCATGTTTGCAAGATAGAGCGAAAAATTGAGTTTTTTAGTCGAGCAATTGCAACTCCCCCAGCGGGTTCGCATTAGTTTTATCGTATAACCCGACGATTTCAGACCGGTAACGGTTTCCCAGAACGAAATCAGTCGTTCTATGCTTTCCGATAACTTGTTTTTTAAGTAATACGATATTACCTTATCGGCATACTTTCTCTCGTTGTTTTCGACGTAAAGGGTTATTTTGTCGTTTGTTTCTATAACGTTCGGTTTTCCTTCCGCCGTTTCAAAAATTTTTTTTACTCCGAAAACGTATATGTACCCGTCATCATAGTAGTCTCCGCCGCTATTCGCCTTTTTACGTTCGATCGCTCGTCTGACGCTTTTAATATTATCGGAAAAGAATTGTTCGACGGTTCTTTCGGATACGAAAAACGGCGCCGTTATAACTACGCGGTAATCGTCCGCTATCCTGATATACATATTTTTAATTCTTTTACGGATAACGGTAATTTTAATTCCGTCGTAAATAGTTTCCATATATACTGATATAACGTAAAAACTCGCCGCGTTTCCTTTCGGACGCGGCGAGAATTATGCGATTATTTTGCGTAGTCGACTGCCCTGTATTCTCTTATGACGTTGACTTTGATCTGCCCCGGATATTCCATCTCGCTTTCGATCTTTTTGGCGATATCTTTCGCAAGGAACATAGCCTGACTGTCGTCAATCTGTTCGGGTTTAACCACGACCCTGACTTCTCTGCCTGCCTGAATTGCGTAAGCCTTGTCTACACCCTTGAAACTCGAAGAAATCGTTTCGAGTTGTTCGAGCCTTTTTACGTAATTCGTAGTAGTTTCGCGTCTTGCGCCCGGTCTTGCCCCGGATATAGCGTCGGCAGCCTGAACCAGTACCGCTTCGATACATTTGGGCTCTACGTCACCGTGGTGAGCCTGTATGCAGTTAATTACGTTTTTGCTTTCTTTATATTTTTTCGCAAGATCCGTTCCGATTTGAATATGCGTACCCTCGACTTCGAAATCTACCGCTTTACCGATGTCGTGGAGCAAACCTCCGCGTTTGGCAAGATTTACGTCTACCCCGAGTTCGGAAGCCATAAGGCCCGCGAGATGAGCGACTTCGAGAGAGTGTTGCAATACGTTCTGACCGTAACTCGTTCTGAATTTAAGCCTGCCGAGCAATTTGATAAGTTCGGGATGAATACCGAACAAACCGACCTCGAACATTGCGGCTTCACCCGCCTCCTTAATCTGAACGTCAAGATCTTTTTTGACCTTTTCGACCGTTTCTTCGATTCTGGCGGGATGAATTCTTCCGTCTGCGATAAGTTTTTCAAGCGCGATTCTCGCAACTTCTCTTCTTACGGGGTCGAAACCCGAAACGATTACGACTTCGGGCGTGTCGTCTACCACGAGTTCTATGCCCGTTGCGTTTTCGAGAGCGCGAATATTTCTTCCTTCGCGACCTATAATCCGCGCCTTCATATCGTCGCTCGGAAGAGGGACGACGGAAACCGTAATTTCGGAAGCGTGATCAGTTGCGCAACGCTGAATTGCAAGGCTAATGATGTCTTTAGCCTTTTTATCGGCTTCGTCCTTAGCTTCCTGCTCCATATTTCTGACCTGCACCGCCACGTCGCGACGTGTTTCGTCGAGAATAGAGTCGGAAAGTTGCTGGTTTGTTAATAGAGTCGGAAAGTTGCTGTTTTGCTTCTTCCTTCGTAAGCCCCGAAATTTCTTCGAGTTTCGCCACTACGCTTTCGAATTCTTTGTCTATTTTTTCCTGTTTTTGATTGATAGACGCAATTTTCTTATCGAGTTCGCGTTTTTGCTGTTCGAGTTCTTCGTTTTTCTTCAAAAGATTGTTGTCTTTTTTATTAAGTAACTCGTCTTTCTGATTGAGCCTTTGCTCCATTTTCTGGAGTTCGATTCTTTTTTCCTTCGTATCGCGCTCAAAATCGTTACGAAGTTTTAAGTCCTGCTCTTTTGCCTCCAAAGCCACTTCTTTGCGCATTTTTTTGCACTCGGATTCGGCGTCGGAATACATTTTTTGTATTTTCTCGTTTACGGAATTGGCTTTCGCTTTATTCAAAACGACACAAATTATCGCTACGACGGCTGCGCCGAACGCGAGTCCCGCCACCGCTCCGATTACCGCTACGACGACGGGGGACAACAAAAGCAGGGAGTTTAACGTTGCCATGGTTAGCCTCCCGAAAAATTTATTTGGAATAATCTAAATAATAAAATTGCTTTTACCGTTAGTTTTATACCACAATATATTGTATATTATATTCCGAATAAAGTCAAACGAAAATTAAAAAAAACGACCTCATTTCGGGAAAATTTTCCGAAATGAGGTCGATAAGGTCTTATTTTAATTTTTTTACGAGATTTTCAACGGTAAGCCCTGCCAAGTACAGTTGTTTTTCTACCGACGCGTGAGCGACGTATTCGTCGCCGAACGCTATATTGCTTACCCTGCAGTCGATCTCGTTACCGATTAAAAAAGTATTTACCGCGCTGCCGAATCCGCCGCTTAAAACGTTTTCTTCAATCGTAACGATATTTTTGCCGACCAACGAACGTAAAAACTTTTCGTCGAGCGGTTTTACGCATCTGGCGTTGACAACGGTAAACTTTTTATCGGTAGCGGATTTTGCATCGTAAGCGACTTTCAAAGCCCTCGGGCCGACGGCTAATACCAAGTTTTGTTCGACGTCCCCGTCGACTTCCCATAAATCGTCGCATCCGAAAGCGGAGTGATTGTCGAAATCCGCGTGTTTGCCGTTCGGATACCTTATCGCGCAAGGCGCGTTCAGAGATAAAGCGTATTCAAACGCCGATTTAAGTTCTGCGGTATCTTTCGGAGCAAGCACCGTCATTTCCGGCATAGAAGTCAGGTACGATAAGTCAAAAAGCCCTTGGTGCGTCATGCCGTCGTATCCGACCGCCCCCGCCCTGTCGAGCATAAATATCACGGGAAGTTTCTGTATGCACACGTCCTGCATTATCTGATCGTAAGACCTTTGCAAAAACGTGGAATAAACACAAACGACGGGTTTTAAT
>FR898488.1:3421-4304 GCA_000437515.1 Acidiphilium sp. CAG:727
GCTTGCCCTGCGCCAACCGTAACGGCGGGCTCTTCCGCTATCCCGACGTCGAAAAACCGATTCGGAAACCTGTTTGCAAAATCTCTTAAGCCGGTTCCTTCTTTCATACCGGCGCATATCGCCGTAATTTCGCGGTTTTCGGCTGCCGCATTACATAAAATTTCTCCGACTGCGGTTGAAAAAGATCCTGCCACGGTATCGAAATTTTTGCCGACGCCGTGATAACTTTCGGCGTCGTTTTCGGCCTCCGTCATCCCTTTGCCTTTTTTCGTCCGAAGATGTAAAAGAACGGCTTTGTCCGAATATTTCAGATTTTCAAGTATATTTACGACTTCTTTTATATCGTTACCGTCGAATATTCCGACGTACTTAAATCCGAGCGCCTCTATTGCCGTTACGCTGTTAATACTTATTTTTATAGACTTTTTTACCCGTTTAAGCCATTTCCCGATAAAACTTTTACCTATCGTTCTATTGGCAAAATTCATGAATTTACCGTATGTTTTTCTCGTTCTCATTTTCGAGAAGAACTTATACATTCCGTTATTGTTACGGGAAATCGACATGCCGTTGTCGTTCAGAATTATAATAAGTTTTTTAGGTTTTATATCGCTTGCGGAAAGCGCTTCGAGATTTTCGCCGTTAAAAAGCGAAGCGTCTCCTACCACGTCGATTACCGTATAGTCCTGACCTTTCGCATCTCTCGCCGCGCAATATCCGAGGCACGCCGATACCGAATTACCCGCATGCCCAGCCCCGAACGGATCGTAGACACTTTCGGACGGAATGGGAAAACCGCCCGCTCCGCCGTCTTGTCTGACGTTTGCAATATCCTTATCCCTGCCGCTTAAAATTTTGTGCGCGTAGCATTGATGCCCTACGT
>FR898488.1:4342-11560 GCA_000437515.1 Acidiphilium sp. CAG:727
AGTGGGCGGAAAAAACAAAAGCCGAAAACAGGGCGGGGTTAAAGTCGACCGCGCCTAAATTAGAGGACAGGTGTCCGCCGTTGGCGTCAACCGCTTCTATTATTCGTTTTCGTACGTCCGACGCAAGTTCTTCCAGTTCGGGAACGGATAAACCTTTTACGTCAGACGGAGTTTTTATGTTTTCGAGCACAACCGAAATCTCCGAGCCTTATTCGGCGTATATTCTAACTATATTTACTATAACTTCCGCCATTTTTTCAAGCGTGAAAGACGGAATGAATTCTTTTCTGCCGTGGAAGTTAAATCCGCCGGTAGAAAGATTCGGACACGGCAAACCTTCGTAAGAAAGTCTTGCTCCGTCCGTTCCGCCCCTTATGGGAGTGACGAACGGCTCTACGCCCGCCAAAACGAAAGCCTTTTTCGCGTTATCGATAAGATGATAGTTATCAGCGATTATGTCCGCCATGTTATAATAACTGTCTTTCAGTTCCGTTTCAAACGTACCATCGCCGTACTTGTCGTTCAAAAATTCGGAAATCTTTATAAAAAACCGCTTTTTATCCTCAAATTTAGATTTATCGTGGTCGCGGATGATATACTTTGCGACGCACTTTTCGACTCCGCCGTTTACCTCGTCGGCCATATAAAATCCTTCGTAATTTTCGGTATGAACCGGTCTTTCCGCGATCGGTAACAGCGAGTGAAATTCGCAGAATAAATCTATCGCGTTCTTCATTACGTTCTTCGCGCTTCCGGGATGAATACTTACGCCGTTCACTTTGACGGTAGCGGCGGCGGCATTGAAGTTTTCGTACTCTATTCCGCCGAGTTTATCGCCGTCAATCGTATAGCCGAAGTCCGCGCCGAAACGTTTCACGTCGAATTTATCCGTCCCCCTGCCGATTTCTTCGTCGGGGGTAAACGCGATTAAAACGTCGCCGTGCATAATGCTCTTATCGTTTGCAAGTATTTCGGCGGCAGTCATAATTTCGGCTACGCCCGCCTTATCGTCCGCTCCAAGCAAAGTTTCGCCGTCGGGGATGATAAAATTCAAAGTTTCGCCGTCGGTTACGATAAGTTCTTTTCCGATATATTCCTGGAGATACGGATTGTCGCCGACGGTAATTTTTATGCCGTTTTTAAGCTTAATATCACCGCCGTCGTAATTTATCAACTGCGGATTCACGTTTTTGCCGCTTACCGCGGGCGAAGTGTCGACGTGGGATATAAAACAAATGCGCTTAAGCCCCTTTTTCGTTGCGGGAATTACGGCGGTAACGTAACCGTTTTCGTCCATATCGGCTTTAAGTCCGAAACTTTTCAGTTCGTTTTTAAGTTCTTCGAGAAGAACTTTTTGCCCGTCTGTACTCGGAAACGACGAAGAATTTTCGTCGGAAGTCGTTTCGAATTTTACGTATTTCAAAAATCTTTCTTTAGCCGTCATGATTCGTTTAGCCTATAAAAGCGACGAACGCTTCGTAAGTACTGTAAAGATCCGCTTTAGATACGACTTCGTAAGGAGCGTGCATCGAAATAACGGGAACGCCTATATCGATCGTATCGATATTAAGTTTGGATATATATTTGGCTACGGTACCGCCCCCGCCCGCGTCGACTTTGCCGAGTTCGGCCATCTGCCAGTTGACGCCTGCTTTTTCGAACGCTCTGCGAACTTCGCCTACGAGTTCCGCTCTCGCGTCGTTGGATCCGCTCTTACCGCCCGCTCCCGTAAACTTGCAAAGAGCCGTTCCGCACGCTACAAGACTCGAATTTCTCTTTTCGAATACGTTTGCGAAGTTGGGGTCGTAACCCGCCGTAACGTCCGCCGAAAGGCATTTACTGTTAAGTCTTACGAGCGAAGCGGGTTTATTTTGCGAAGCCGCAAGAAAATCGAGAAGATCGGAGAAAATCTCGCATTGCATGCCGGTAGGACCTTCGCTGCCGATTTCTTCTTTATCCGCAAGTATAACGACGACGGTATGTAAAGTGTCTTTGCTTTCGCCGAGAGCCGTTATTGCGGGATAAGAACAAACTTTATCGTCGTGTCCGTACGCGCCGATCAGCGAACGGTCAAAGCCTACATCGCGGGCTTTGAACGCAGGTACCGCGCACAACTCCGCGCTGATAAAATCGGTTTCTTTCATACCGTAACGCTCGTTGAGTTTTTGCAAAACCGTAAGTTTTACCTTTTCTTTTACGTCTTCGTCCTTAAACGGTAAACCTCCGACCAGAACGTTGAGGGTTTCGCCGTCGATTCCGCTCGCAAGCGGTTTTGTTACCTGTTCTCTCGCAAGATGAGGAAGTAAATCGTTAATATAGAATACGGGGTCGCTATCGTCTTCGCCGACAACTACGTTGACCGTTTCTCCGTTTTCGAGAACGACCGTACCGTGAAGAGCAAGCGGGATAGCCGTCCATTGATACTTTTTAATGCCGCCGTAATAATGCGTTTTCAAAAACGCCATTCCGCCCTCTTCGTAAAGAGGAACCTGTTTAATGTCAAGTCGGGGCGAATCGATATGCGAAGCAAGTATTTTAACTCCGTTTTCAGCCATATCTTCGCTGCCCACTTTGAACATCATGAAATATTTATTGCGGTTTGAATAGTATTTTTTATCGCCCGCTTTAAGCGTTTCGCCGAAAACGTAAGGAGTATACCCTTTCGATTCGGCATACGCTATTGCCTGACTTACCGCTTCGCGTTCCGTCTTCGCTTTATCGAGAAACGCCGCGTAACCTTTCGCGTATTCGTACGCTTTCTCTATTTTTTCTTCGGAAGAAATTTCAAAAAAGTTTTCTTTCTTGTAAACGAGAGATTCTTCGAGTTTTGCTCCCGGACTCTTTTCTTTATTGCCTGACATATTTCGTCCTCCGTAACGTAATTTTTTCTCATTATAACATTATTTTTGAATAATATCAACAAATTATATCGGACGAAACGGACATTTTCTCTTTCTATAAATTTTATTTCACCAAAATACGCCGTTTTTATGCTTTTTACTTTACAACGATAAGACAAACGGGTATAATTTGGAAGTCAACCGATAATATCGGCTAAAAAACGCGTACGCTGCAAAATTAAAAAAGGACTATACGAAAAATGATAAAAGAATACCGTTTCAGAAATCTCGATTATATCATCTCTTACCCCGAAAATTACAAAGAAGGCGATCGTTACCCCATTGTTTTTCATACGCCGGGCGCAGGAGCGCGCGGAAGAGATTTAAGCCTTATAGAGAAAAATATCGGGCTTATCGACAGACAAAACGAAGGTAACGAATATCTGAATAAATGCCTTATCGTCATTCCTCAATGCTACGCGCAGAATTGGTTCGATATATACGACGAACTTCGCGATTTGTGCGATTATATCTACAATTCGCCGTTTACCGATAAAAGCAGATTTTACGGTTCGGGCATAAGTATGGGCGGCTATGCGATTTATCAATTGTTTATGACTTTCGCAGACAGATTCGCGGCAGGTATAGTTTGTTGCGGCGGAGGTATGTACTGGAACGCCGAACGTATAAAAAATATTCCTTTATGGATATTCCACGGGATACAGGACGACGTTATTTTCGTCGAAGAGGCAATACGAATGACCGATAAACTACGCGGCTTCGGCGGAAAAGTCAGACTTACCCTTTACGACGAATGTTGCCACGACAGTTGGACGAAAGCCTATAACACCCCCGAATTGTACGAATGGCTGCTTTCGCAAAAAAAGTAATCGATAAACCGCAAATTTTAAGAGTTTTCAAAAAACCCGCCGACAGCAAAGAATTTTCTGTCGGCGGGTTTTAACTGTAATCTTAGGTTATATTGCTTCTCTTTGAGAACCCGTAGGATTGGTTATACTGTATCCTACGTTGACGAGATGATCCGCAACGCGTTCGAGTCCCGATATAAGCGACGAATAATACGGGCTGCACTCTACGCTGCACTGCCCGTCGGCAAGGCGCGCGAAATGCTCCGCGGTGAGTTTTCTTTTGAGTCCGTCGACGTCGTTTTCGAGTTCGGAAAGCCTTGTCAGAAGCGTTTTATCCTGCGTTTCGAAAGCCTCTCTCGAAACCGAAAACATTTCGGTTACCTTATCGTACATTTTCCGGACTTTTTCCTGCGCCTGCGCGGAGAAAGAAAGTTTTTTCCTGCTCATATCTTCTACGATGCCGAAAAAGTTTTCCGCATGGTCGCCTATCCTTTCAAGGTCGTTTAAGACGTGGAAATACGAACCGACTACAGTTTCGTCGCTTTGTTCTACGTCAACCGATAACTTAATAAGAAAATCTGTCAACGCAGTGTTCGTAAAATCGATTATATCCTCGTTTTTATGTATTTCTTCTCCGTCGTCGATACTTTTTGTTTCTTCGGCGTAAAAAGACAACCCGATATTCTTTTCCACCAGACTCATCATATACTCGATTTCTTTTTTTACCTGCATCAAAGCAACGGGAGCCATCGAAAGCAGACGTTCGTCGACGTATCTGAGCGTAAATTCTTCTTTTTTCTCCGTTTTATCTTTAATGACGAAACGGGAGAATTTTACTAATTGTTTTACGAACGGAAGAAGCAGACACGTAGTAGTCACGTTGAATATTACGTGAAACGCGGATATACGCATCTGCAGAGCCATCGCGCCGTTACCCGGAAACATTGCCGTCAAAAGATCTACGACCGGTTGGCGGAATATCCAGATTATTATCGTGAATAATACCGTTCCTATTACGTTAAACGTGAAATGAATAAGCGCTACCCTTTTTGAATTTGCATTTGCTCCGACCGAAGCGAGTAAAGCCGTTACGCACGTGCCGATATTTGCTCCGAGTACGATAAAAAGCGCAAGATCCAACGGTAAAACGTTGTTTCCGACCATGGTTATCACTACGCCCGTCGCGGCAGACGAACTTTGTATCAACGCCGTAAATATCATACCGACCAATATGAGAAGCAACGGAAAATCTATAACACTGAATATTCGTTTGAATAAATCCTTAACGAGCGGATTTCCGAAAGCCTGTTCGCTGCTCATAACGTTAAGTCCGACGAAAATCAGACCTAAACCGCAACAAAGACTGCCCGCTATTTTAACTTTTTCTTTTTTGGTAAAACCCATCAATACGCCGATAAACGCAAGCAGATACATCAACATATTGAAATAGTCGTTTTTAAGCGCGACGAGAACGCCCGTTATCGTAGTGCCTATATTTGCGCCCATAATTATAGGCGTCGCTTGCATAAGCGTCATAACTCCGGCGTTTACCAGTCCGATTACCATTACCGACGTTGCCGACGAACTCTGAATAATAGCGGTAACCCCCGCGCCTATTCCGACACCGGAAAAACGGTTGTTACTTATCTTTTCAAGTAACTTTTTCATTCCGTTTCCCGCGCACTTTTCAAGGGCGTCACCCATAAAATTCATACCGACTATGAATACGCCGACGCCGGCAAGCAGCCATATAAGACTTTGTATTAACTGTAATATTTCCTGCGCTGTCATATTATTTATCTCCTGTAAATTAACGAAAATCCGATTCAAATTATTTTCACTATAACAAAAAACAGCGATTATTACAACCGCATAAGTGCAATAACCGCCTGTTTACCGAAAATTTACAATGACTTTACATTAACTTTACAAAAGAAATGATATGGGAAAATCATTAACAAAAAAAAGCGAGGGATTCGCTCCGCTCGCTTTAAGTTTCCGCTTGCTTTAATTAGTAAAATCTTATAAATGCGATTTTAATTCTCGCTCATTTAAGCGACCGTACACTCGCTATCAGGGGGCTTACAAACAACCGTTTCGCCGGTTGTTTGGCCGGCTCGTTTTTCCGTAAAGTATGAGCGCTTCGTTGCCGTGCCGCCTGCCAACCCGTTCAAAGCCCTTTGACAATACGAAAAAAAGCAAGAAATACGAACCGCGACGGTTCGTATTTCTTGCCTTTGGCGGAAAGAGAGGGATTCGAACCCTCGATACGTTGCCGTATACCTGATTTCGAGTCAGGGCCGTTATGACCACTTCGATATCTTTCCGTAACGCTTAATCGTTACTTATCAAGCATAAACATTCTATATGATTTCTTTAGTTTTGTCAATGAAAAAGCGCGTTATTTTTTAATTTTTTTATTTTTGTCATTTTCGGAATTTTTGTTTCGGAAAAACGATTGTTGAAAATTTACAAAATCGTAAATTTTGCTCACATGTATAATTTTATTGTCGCACAATAGTACAAAAGTTTACTGCGTAATCAATTTTATTTATTATGATATATTTTATACGTTAGTATTTATTTGATATTCGGTTACTTATTCACATAGTTATGCACATTTGCACATTATATCATTTTATAACATTTGTACTATTTTATATAATTGTAATAAATTAAAGTCTACACCGTGCTAATAATTGTACATTTGTACTATTTTATATTTTTGTAATTTTTTGCTTTATTTTTTTTCGACGATGTTGTATAATATTATACGCATGTACAAATTTTAAGGAAAAACGATATGAAAGAATACAGAAGCGCAATCAGATCGAGAAATATGATTAAAAGGGCATTTATCGAATTGCTGGATGAAAAGGCTATTTCAGACATTTCGGTGGTTGATATCGTCAATCGCGCAGATATAAGCAGGAATACATTTTACGCGCATTACGACGACGTTTTCTGCGTTCTTGAAGAACTTGAAAACGACTTTATAGGTAAATTACGTATTTACATAGGCGAAGGAAAGGATAACGTCGACGAGTATACTCCCCTGCCGTTATTTGAAAAAGTGACCAGATTTATCGAAAAAGACGCAGATACGGACAGAATTTTTATATCTAATCCGTTTGCCGATAGTTTTTACGCAAAAGTTAAAAATCTGATTATCGAAAAAATCAAAGCCAACGTTTCACCCGATTTAATCGTCGACGAAAACGAATTCGTCGCGCTCTCAGAGTGCGTGGCAAGCGGCTTTATAAGTTTATATCGTCAGAACCTTAAAGGCGAAACTGCCCTTACCGTCGACGAAATAGCCAATTATTGCGCGAATATTTTCATTAACGAATTAAAAAAATAAACTAAAAAGTATATAAAAACACTGCGATTGTTCAAAACAATCGCAGTGTTTTTTACGTACAATTAACCTATCGTTTCGGTATCGAAAGAAACTTTAACGAGTTCTTTCGCTTCGTTTATATTCTTTACCGCTCCGTCGTACAACAATT
>FR898488.1:11610-19119 GCA_000437515.1 Acidiphilium sp. CAG:727
CCTCTACGGGCCCGGCGACGACGTGTCTGCCCGTGCGTTTTGCGGTCAACTCGTTGAGATATGCGTTCTGACACCCACCGCCTACGATATGAATCGTATCGAATTTATACCCCGTAACCCTTTCAACGGTTTCAACCGCTCTTTTATAGCAAACGGCTAAACTGTCGTATACGCAAAGCGCGATTTCGCCCGGCGTTTCGGGAACTTTTTGACCTGTTTTACGGCAATAATCCTTAATCGCTTCAATCATAGACGCGGGCGCAAGGAAAGAGTTATCGTTTACGTCGACTATGCTGTCAAAATCTTTAACTTCTTTCGATAACGTAACGAAATCGCCCCAACTGTATTTTTTGTTATATTCGCGGCGAACGCATTGAATCATCCAAAGACCCATAATATTTTTCAGGAATCTCGTCGACCTCTCGTATCCGCCCTCGTTAGTAAAGTTTTCTTTAAGAGCCTCTTCGGTAGAAATAGCCACCGGGCTTTCAATTCCGAGAAGCGACCAGGTACCGCTCGAAATATAAAGAGGTTGACCGATTTCGGGAACAGCCATTACCGCGCTTGCCGTATCGTGCGTAGCCGGCAAAACGACTTTAAGGTCGTAACCGATTTCTTTTGCGATTTCGGGTTTTAAGTTGCCTACGAGAGTTGCGGGATCGGAAAGTTCTTTGAAAAGTTTTTCGGGTAATCCGAGTTCTTTTACCGTTTCCATATCCCAATCGCGGGTTTTCGCGCTCATAAGCCCGGTAGTCGAAGCATTAGTAAATTCGTTCTTCATTACGCCCGTCAAAAGATAATTGAAGAAATCGGGCATCATTAAAAATCTTTCCGCTTTATCTAATTTACCCGAAAGTTTATCGGTATAGAGTTGATAAATCGTGTTATAAATCTGAAATTGAGATCCCGTTCTTTTATAGAGAGTTTCAAACGGGATTATTTCGTGTACTTTTTTAATCGGCTCTTCCGTTCTGCCGTCGCGATAGGCGTAAACGTCGCCTATAACCTTTCCGTCTGCGTCTATAAGAGCGTAATCTACGCCCCAGGTATCAATACCGACGCTTACGGGAATTTTACCCAGTTTTTTACATTCTTTAAGACCCTCGATGATGTTAGAGAATAACTTTTCGTATTCCCAGACGAGATGTCCGTCTTTTTGTGTCATGCTGTTTTCAAAACGATATACTTCTTCCAAAACGAGTTTTCCGTTTTGTACGGAAGAAAGAATGTGTCTGCCGCTCGACGCGCCGATATCAATCGAAAGATAATACTTCATTGTAATTTCCACTCCTTGCAGTCCTGTATATATAATACATTATTTTCGGGGTAATTGCAAGGTTTTTTTCGATTTTTCGTTATTTTATTCCAAAAATTCGTTTCGTTTTATTTCAGATCTCAATTTATATATCGCTTTTTTTTCCAATCTCGAAACGTAAGATCTCGAAATTCGCATGAGCGAAGCAACTTCGCGCTGCGCGAGAGGTCTTCCTCCCAACAATCCGAAACGAAGACATACTATTTTATATTCCCTTTCCGTAAGACAATTTTTCATTATGGCAAGAAAATTATCGCGAAGTACCGAATTTTCCACCTTGTCAAGCACTCCCTCGCCTTTTTCGGCGAGCAAATCCATTACGGTGAGTTCGTTCCCGTCTTTATCCGATCCGATGCCCTCGTATATCGAAACGTTGTTCTTATGTTTCTTGTTCGCTCTTATAAGCATAAGTATTTCGTTTTCGATACACCTTGCGGCGTAAGTGGCAAGTTGCGTTCCTTTGTCGGTTTCATAAGAATTTATCGCCTTTATAAGCCCTATAGACCCGACCGAAATAATATCGTCCTGCTCCTCCGCGCCCTGATATTTTTTCGCAACGTGCGCTACGAGCCGCAGATTATGTCTGATAAGAATCTCCCTGGCATGTAAATCGCCGTTTTCTTTGTATAGTTTCAGATATTTTTCTTCCTCTTCGGAAGAAAGCGGTTTCGGAAAGCCGTCGCCGCCTATACTTGAACAAAAAAATACGATTTTGGCGATTATCAACCTTATAAAATCAAAAAACATAAGCAACCCTCTTTAAGGATAACTTATGTTTCTTTTTGTCGGATTATGTCATTATCTGACGTTTGGCGTACCGTCGAATTTTTGCCTGCGCATCCATATCTTCATTACCGTTTTATGCGGAAGAATTTTCGCGCCGAGTTTCTGAAAATTATTGATTTTCCCGTAAACGGACATATCTTTATTTCTGTAAGCGTCGCGAATTGCTTTTTTAACGACTTTTACGGCGTCGTACATTACGCCGTAATTAATTACAACCGTTTTTTCTTCGCTGTTTATCGCCCTGTCGAAAAACTCTGTTTTTACCCAGTACGGACATACGGCAGTAACGCTGATTTTTCTGTACTTCAATTCGACGTTGAGCGCCCTCGAATAACTCAGAACGAAGGCTTTGGTCGCAGCGTAAACGTTTATATACGGTATCGGTTGAAACGCGGCGCACGACGCGACGTTTATAATCTTCGAACCGTCGCTCATAAACGGCAAAGCGGTAGCGCACGCGGAAACGACCGCCTTACAATTAAGATCTATCATATTCAGTTGCGTTTCAAGCGGAATTTTTTCGATATGACCGAATTTGCCGAACCCCGCGCAGTTCACGAGAAGTTTTATAAGCGGCTTTTCTTTTTCAAGCGCGTTTTTTATAACGTCGAAACTTTCCTGCTTCGATAAATCGAGCACAAAGATTTTAAGCGGAGTTTTTACTTCGCCTTTTAACTCTTTCAGTCTTTCTTCGCGCCTTGCAATGACCCAGATTTCGTCTACGTTGACTTTTAATTCGATTTGCCTGACGAATTCTCTGCCGAGCCCGCTTGATGCACCCGTTACGATAATTATTTCTTTCATATTTCCTCACCGACTATGTAAACTTACTATTTACGCAAAATATCCCCTTCGCGTAAATCGTATTCGCATTTAATTCTTATCTTCTGCTGAACGATTTTTGCGTCGACAATTTCGTTTCCGTCTTCGTCGTACATTTCGTTTACGACAAACGTTTTATTGAAGTTATCGGACGGCGAAAGTATTTCCAAAACGTCGGATTTTTTGAATCTGTTACGCATTTCGATTTCGGCGTAACCGCCCTCCGTACTCTTCGTTACGACGGCGATAAATTGTTTTTCTCCGACCGATTGCGAATCGGAATAGTTTACCGTATCACGGTTGTCGCCGAGTGTATACGCAGTGGTAAAAGCGCGGTGGCTCGTTTTAATCAACTCGTCGTAAAACATTGAATTTTCTTTGTATTTATCACCGATTTTACAATATTCGTCTATTGCTCTTCTATACGCGTTTATTACCGTTGCAAGATAATATTCGCTCTTCATTCTGCCTTCGATTTTGAGAGAAATAACGCCTGCATCGACCATTTCGTCTATATGGCTAATCATATTCAGGTCTTTACTGTTGAGAATATAACTGCCGCGTTCGTCTTCTTCTATCGGATAATATTCTCCGCCTTTGTTTTTCTCGCGTAGTTCGTAACTCCACCTGCAAGCCTGAACGCATTCGCCGCGGTTCGAATCTCTTCCGTTAAGATAATTCGATAATAGACATCTTCCGCTGTAAGATATACACATTGCGCCGTGAGCAAACGCTTCGAGTTCAATATCGGGAACGAATTCACGTATTTCGGCAATTTCGGCAAGCGACAACTCACGGGCAAGAACAACCCTTTCAAGTCCGTAATTTTTCCATGCTCTAACCGCATATTTATTCAAGGTATTAGCCTGCGTAGATAAATGTATCGGCAATTTCGGAGCGACTTCTTTACATAAATCGATTAAACCTATATCCGTAATCAAAACCGCGTCGACGCCGACCGAATATAAAAACTTAAAATACTCTTTCGCCTTATCGAAATCGGAATTTTTAGCAAAAATATTGACGGTAACGTATACTTTAACGTTCCTTTTATGCGCGTATTGCACCGCTTCTCCGATTTCTTCATCTGTAAAATTATCCGAAAGCGCCCTGAGCGAAAAACTCTTACCTCCGATGTACACGGCGTCCGCCCCATAATAAACAGCAGTTTTAAGTTTCGAAAAATTGCCTGCGGGAGCAAGCAATTCCGGTTTATTCATATTATGCCTCTTTTTCTTTTTTATATGAAACGCTGACGCCGTCGCCGATGTCCGAAACGGTAGTTATAAAGTCGCTATCCGTCGAAATCAGTCGCAAAAACTCACGCATATTGTTTTTTATCGTATTTTGCCTGTGCGGGGCTTTCACTTCGCCGGTTATATATCCTCTGTACAGAACGTTATCGGCAAATAAAATCGCGCCGTCCGACATTTTAGATTTGATTACGGGAAATAAATCTTTATACTTGGACTTATTGCAATCCAGAAACACAAAATCGTATTCGCCGGTTGCGTCATTGATTTTTTCAAGCGCGTCGCCTACAAATTGCGTTACCCTTTCATAAACGCCGAAATTTTCGAAATTCGTCTTTGCTTCTTCAGCCGATTTTTCCGATTTTTCAATCGTAGTAAGCGTAGAACACGGACTTGCAAGCAACATCGCAATTCCCGAGCATCCCGTAGCCGTTCCGAGTTCGAGTATTCTTTTCGGTTTTTTAATTTTAACAAACAATATCAATTCGTTAAGACTTTCGGTCAGAAGCGTCGGCACACCTTTATTTCTGTACTCGTCGCGAAGCGATCTGAGTTTTTCGTCAAGAGTTGATTTCGCGTTTTCAAGTAAAATATCGGTAACGTATTCGTTCATTATACTTCGGTTATGACCGGGATTATCATCGGATTTTTCTTCGTCTTTCTCAAAACGTAATTGCGGATATTTTTTCTGATGGAATTTTTTATTTCGCTGTTATCGCCGATAGTTTTTACGTCGAACGAAGTAACCGTTTTATAAACGATATATTTCGCTTCCTGAATCTGCGCGTCGGTAAGCAAAGACCCTTTTACGATAAGATCGGGATCTTGTAATACTTCGCCAGTATCTTCGGATACGCAACACATAGCGACGATAAGTCCGTCTTCGGCAAGTCGTTTTCTGTCCCTTACGACGGTTTCCGTGTCGTCTATCGAAAGCCCGTCGATATATCTCGACCCCGAAGGCGTTTTTTCGCCGCGCTTCATACTTCGGGAAGTTATTTCGACGGTATCTCCGATTTCGGCAATTAACATATTCGTATCTTTCATGCCCGTTTGCTTGGCAAGCGTACAATGCTTTTTAAGATGTCTGTATTCGCCGTGCACCGGTATAAAGAATTTCGGATTAAGCAGATTGTGGATAATCTTTAATTCTTCCTGACAAGCGTGCCCCGAAACGTGGATTTTGGTTATCGATTTATAGACGACTTCCGCGCCTTTCTTATAAAGATTGTTTATTACCTGATAAATACTCTTTTCGTTACCGGGAATGGGCGAAGCGGAAATAATTATAGTATCGTTATTTCCTACCTGAACCTGATTGTAGTCGCCGGCAGCCATTCTCGTGAGCGCGCTCATAGGCTCTCCCTGACTGCCCGTGGATACGATTACGAGATCTTTATCCGCTACGTTTTTAATTTTTTCTATATCTACGATAAGGTTTTCGGGGATGTTGATTTCTCCGACCTTTGTCGCCGCATCGACGACGTTAAGCATGCTTCTGCCGGAAAAAGCAATTTTTCTCTTATGTTTAATGGCAAGATTAACTATCTGTTGCAGTCTGTGAACATTCGTTGCAAAAGTTGCCACTATTATTCTGCGTCTGACGTTATCGACGAAAAGTCTGTCCAGAGTTTCGCCGACGACGCGTTCGCTCATCGTATAACCTTCTTGTTCGACGTTGGTAGATTCGCATAACAACAAAGTTACGCCTTTTTTGCCTATTTCCGAAATTCTCGGAATATCTATCATCGATCCGTTAATCGGCGTTAAATCTATCTTGAAATCTCCCGAATGGAATACGACTCCGACGGGAGTCGAAATCGACAGAGCGCAACTTCCGGGAATCGAGTGATTCACGTGTATAAATTCCACGGCGAAACAACCCGCTTTTATGATTGTACCGGGCTTTACGCAATTAAGAATATAATCGTTAACCCTTTGTTCTTTAAGTTTATGCTCGCAAAGCATGAGCGTAAGTTTCGTACCGTATACGGGAACGTTAAGATCTTTAAGAACGTACGGCAGGGCGCCGATATGGTCTTCATGTCCGTGAGTTAAAAAAATCCCTCTTACTCTGTCCTTGTTCTGGAGTAAATACGTTATATCGGGGATGACCTGATCGATACCGGGCATTTCCGCGCTGGGAAACGTCAGTCCCGAATCTATTACTATTATGTCTTTTCCGTATTCGAGAGCGGTCATATTTTTACCTATCTCGCCTACTCCGCCTAAAAAGCGGACTTTTAATGAATTTTTTTCTTTCAAATTCTGCTCCTTTTATGCAATTTTTATAATACCCTAAACGGGGGAGATAAAGGCAAACTTTCTCCCTATATCTCCCTCGTTTATCAAATAAGTCAATCCTGTAATTCTTTTATACCCGCAAGAATTTTCTCTTTTATGCCGGTAAACTTGACAACTTTCGCCTTTTCGCCGTCAATCAACGCTTTGGGGGCTTTGGAAACGAAGCCCGCGTTATTGAGTTTACCGTTCGCCCTCGCGATTTCGCTTTCGGCTTTTTCCAGTTCCGACTTCAATCTCGCCAGTTCTTTTTCGTAGTCGACGAGTTCCCCGAGCGGAACGTATAATTCAAATCCGGCAAGTATCTTCGAAACGGTTTTTTCGCCGATTTCGTCTTTTGACGATACGAACTTAACGTCTTTGACGTTAGCCAGTCTGTTAAGATATATCTTTCCGTTTTCAACCAACTTCTTCTTTTCGGTTACGACGTAAACGTCGACTTTTGCCGACGGAGCCGCCCCCGTTTCGGATTTGATATTTCTTATCGCTTTAACGATTTCTTTTATACATTCGATAGCGTCTCTATCCTTTCTGAATGCGAATTTAGGTTCGTATTTCGGGAAATCGGCGCGGATAAGTTTACCCTTTGCCGTCGGTAAATAGGAATAAATCTCTTCGGTAACGAACGGGATAAACGGATGTAAAAGTTTAAGCGTCTGACCGAGAACGAAACTCAACGCGCTTGCGGAATCGTTTTTCTTTTCTTCGTCATCGCCGTACAAAACGGGCTTACACAATTCTATGTACCAATCGCAGAAATCCGACCAGACGAAATCCTGCAAAGCGGCGCACGCAAGACCTATCTCGTATTTTTCCATATTCAGCGTAACGTCGCGAACTACCGTATTCAATCTCGACAATATCCACTTGTCGGCGGAATTGAGTTTTACTTCGCCTATATCCGTCTTAATTTTTTTGCCTTCGCAATTCATAATTACAAAACGGGAAGCGTTCCATATCTTATTTACGAAGTTTCTGCAACCTTCGAGTTTTTCGGGCGAAAAACGAATATCGTTACCCGCCGATATGCCG